>NZ_JBFRLX010000141.1:0-37138 GCF_041470165.1 Vibrio sp. 10N.286.46.A8 | reverse complement strand
CTAACGACGTTATCGAGATTTTTAACAAGCTAGGGTGAACAGTTATTTACTACGATTGGTATTATTATACCTTTGAGCTATTTGCTTCGAGAGCGAACTTTACTCTATGAACAGGCGAGTGAGGGCCTTCAATGGTGCATTTTTAGTATTTGAGTTTGTTATTTATGGGCTGTGGCGACTGTTTTATGGGCTATGACGATTATTCAATTATTTCTGTCACTTACGGTTGTAGCTACTCGTTGCTATCCGTAATATGAAAATTAGCTTAAGGATAGAAATAGACAGTAAGGAATCACTTTGGAAATACAAATTAGACATCTTGAAACCACAGACAACCAAGACATTTTTGATATTTATCGTCATTCATCAGTATCAGAAAATACCTCACAAAAACCTTTCCTTAGCTCTGATCAAGTGGAGCGATTGTTTGGTCATTCAGACCATTTCACTTTAGTCGCAGAAGTGTCAGGTAAAGTCGTTGGGCACATTACCTTATTCATGACGACTAAGGTGAGAGACCGACATAGTGCTGGCTTAGGGATTGCGATTCACCCTGATGCACACGGCAAAGGGGTTGGGAAGGCATTAATGAAAGAAGCGATTAATCAGGCTGATAATTGGCTTAATCTTGTCCGTTTGGAGCTAGAGGTTCATGCCGATAACAACGCTGCCATTGCTTTGTATGAACGTGTGGGTTTTCAGTTAGAAGGCACTAAAAGGCTGAGTACATTCAAAGGCGGGAAATACATTGATATGTTATTGATGTCGAGGATTAGACCTGATTATCGTTGATTTTTACACCTATAACGTCCTATTTAGATAAAATCAAAGAAGCTGGCAGTGTGCCAGCTTCTTTGGTTTGAACAAGATACTTTATAGACTTGTTCGTAATCGAATCTACTTGTTCACGTAATCTTTGAATTTCTGCTTCGTTTCAGCATCGGCTTTTTCGTACCAAAAATACAACATTTCTTCAGCTGTGTTAGCCGCATTTCCATCAATTTTTGCTGGAAGTGTTACAGGTTGAACAACCGCCGCTGTTGTACCTATAGCTAGTGCAGCAATGCCGCCTTGCTGGTTGTATTCTTTTGCTTCTTGAGGGTATTTACGTCCAATTTGCATACCGTCTTTAACTAGCTTGTCTTGCTTAACGCTGATTTCATTCTGATTCTCGTCAACAAGGCTCCACTCTAAGTTTTTAAACCCAGATTTTGCTTCTGCTGTGTTGCGGTATTTTGGCAGGTCGAAAGTCAGTGTGGTATCAGTCGCATCGAATGTTGCGATAACAGCGTCGCTGTCTACGAATTCACGATCGTTACCTTTATCAAATGCAAGTTGATATTGGAATACGATTTGGTTTTGGCCATCTGGTAACGTCAGTGTTTTATGAGAAGAGAATAAGCCGCCGTCTAAGTCAGGCTTAGCTTCGTTAACCGCTAGAATATCAACACTGGATGGAACTTGGATTTCAACGTCAGCTAATACTGAAGGTGCAGCAACGATAGCTGAGAGTAGGGCAATGCTTTGGATTGTCTTCATAATCATACAGTTGTTAGGGTGAGTTAAAATACAATCGCACGCATATCTCTGTATTTCAAGTGATGTCCGTGGGATTTGAAAAAATTTGCGTAATCTTAACGTAACGGTCATAAACGAGGCGAGCTACAAGGCTATGCGAGTAAATGTATGCGGATAACCTTGTTCGTCACTCGTTTGTTAAAGGCTTATGTGGGACAGTTTTCATTGTTGATATACTGAAAAGCCGTGATAGCGCTTGAGCTATCACGGCTTGGTTTCACTTTCCTAGGGTTGGTTAAGCTTTAGCTAATTATTTAGCTTGCGCTGCTGCCGCTTCTAGTTGCTTAAGTTTACCTTGAAGCATGTAAGCATTCTGGTTGAAGTTACCAGGGTTCAACACTTGGCTTTGCTGCATAGGGTAGTCAGGTAGCGTGTTCATGAACTCTTGTACTTTGCCGCCTACAGGTACGAATAGCCACATGTTGTCTGCCATCCAACGTAGGTACATGCCCGATTCGTGTGGTGCTTTTTCGAATGGATCAGCACGTAGGTGAACGACTTGAGGCCAGTTTGGTTGGAAACGCACGGCATCAACAATGTTACCGTCCATAACAGCGAATGAAATCTTGAAGTCATTCCAACGTACCGCATTTAGTTCAGCGTTAGCAGAGAAGTAAAGCATGCTGTCACGAGGGCCTTTCTCTTCTTTACCTTGGAAGTAAGGTAGGAAGTTGTAACCATCTAGGTGTACACGCCAGTTTTTACCGTTGTAAGTAGCACCTTTATCAGAAGCAAGCTTCTCAACAACTTTATCATCACCAGCGGCTGCTAGTAGAGTCGGGATCCAGTCTTGGTGACCCATGATGTCGTTGATCTTAGTTCCCGGTTTGATAGTGCCAGGCCAGCGAACTAACTGAGGAACGCGCATACCGCCTTCGTAAGTTGTACCTTTCTCACCGTGGAAGTAAGTTGCACCACCATCAGGCCAAGATACTGTCTCTGCACCGTTATCGGTAGAGTAGATTACGATGGTGTTGTCTGCGATCTTAAGCTCATCAAGCTTGTCTAGAAGGATACCGACTTGGTCATCGTGCTCTAGCATGCCATCAGCGTAGATGCTGATACCAGATTTACCTTGGTATTTTTCTTGTAGACGAGTCCACACGTGCATACGAGTCGTGTTGTGCCAGATGAAGAATGGTTTGTCAGCTTTCACCGCTTTTTCCATGAATGCTAAAGATTCTTCTAGGAACTCTTCATCCGCATGCTCCATACGCTTACGCGTCATAGGGCCTGTATCTTCAATCTTACCGTCAGAAGTCGACTTGATTACACCACGAGGGCCAAAGTTCTTACGGAACTCAGGATCTTTAGGGTAGTAGTATGTCTCTGGCTCTTCTTCCGCGTTTAGGTGGTAAAGGTTACCGAAGAACTGGTCAAAACCGTGGTTCGTTGGAAGGTGTTTGTCTTGGTCACCCATGTGGTTTTTACCGAACTGAGCTGTCATGTAACCCTGTTCTTTAAGAAGGTCTGCGATAGTTGGAGCCCAATCAGGGATACCGTGGTCCGAACCTGGCATGCCGATAGTCAATAGACCAGTACGGAAAGGTTCTTGACCTGTTAGGAATGCAGCACGACCAGCAGTACACGATTGTTGACCGTAGTGGTCAGTAAATAGTGCGCCTTCGTTAGCAATACGGTCGATGTTAGGTGTTTCGTAACCCATCATACCGTTGTTGTATGCACTGATGTTGAATACACCAATGTCATCACCCCAGATAGCAAGAATGTTTGGTTTTTCTGCTGCTGTTGCCGCTGAAGAAGCTGCTAATAAGCCAACACCTAATGCTAGTTTATTAATTTTAGTACCCATAAGGACTCCGATTCACTTTTAAGATTAATGCGTTAGAACAACACATCGATGAGCAAATGTTATTCTCAAAATTCCGTTCCGTCCTTTTATAGTGCTTATAACCAATCGTTATGATGTCTAGTTAACTTATTGATTCATATCAGTTCCAGTGTGTTGCCAGAACAGCCCCTTAGTCTGTATGTGTGATCCTTATCATGTTTGTTGCCGTAAACCATATCGATGACTTCTGTATCCATATCTTGATGAAAATGACAAAAAGATTAATAGCTTAGGTAATCTCGCGTATGCGCAAAAAATGAACTATACGTTGTAGGGCAGGATGCAAATAACTTACGAAGAGGTTTCTATGACAGCGAAGTATGGCGCTAAACGTCGATTAGCGATTTTGGGTACAGCAATGATGGCCGCGTCTAGCGCCACTTTTGCAGCAGAAAAGCCAAATATATTGGTCATTTGGGGGGACGACATTGGTCAATCCAATGTGAGTGCGTACACATTTGGCTTAATGGGCTACCGCACACCAAATATTGATAGCATCGCCAAAGAAGGCATGATGTTTACCGATTATTACGCTGAGCAGTCTTGTACCGCAGGTCGCTCAACGTTCATCACGGGTCAAAGTGTTCTTAGAACGGGTTTAAGTAAAGTAGGCCTTCCAGGTGCAGACATTGGTTTGCAAGCGGAGGATGCAACGATTGCAGAAATGCTTAAACCTATGGGATACATGACAGGCCAATTTGGTAAAAACCACCTTGGCGACAAAGATGAATTCCTTCCAACAGCGCACGGGTTTGACGAATTTTTTGGCAACCTTTACCACCTGAATGCTGAAGAAGAACCGGAGAATGAAGACTACCCAACTGACCCAGAGTTTCGTAAGAAATTTGGCCCTCGTGGTGTTATCAAGTCATTCGCTGATGGCAAGATTGAAGATACCGGTCCACTAACGCGTAAGCGTATGGAAACGGTCGATGAAGAAACGCTGGACGCGGCACTTGATTTCATGGATCGCGCAGTGAAAGCGGATAAACCATTCTTCGTTTGGTGGAACGCAACAAGAATGCACTTTAGAACGCACGTGCAGCCAGATAGCAAAGGCGTAACCGGTATCAGTAACTACGCTGATGGTATGGTTGAGCACGATCGACACGTTGGACAACTATTGAAGCAAGTGGATGAGCTGGGAATCAAAGACAACACCATCGTTTTCTACTCAACGGATAACGGTCCACACATGAACTCTTGGCCTGATGCCGGTACAACGCCGTTCCGTGGAGAGAAAAACACCAACTGGGAAGGCGCATACCGTGTACCAGCAATGGTTCGTTGGCCAGGAAAGATTGAACCGGGCAGTGTTTCAAATGAAATCATGCACCACATGGACTGGATGCCAACCTTCGTTGCAGCCGCTGGTGATGATCAGATCAAAGAGAAACTACTGAAAGGTCATACTGCGGGTGATAAAACGTTTAAAGTTCATCTAGATGGCTACAACTTCCTTCCTTACCTAACCGGTGAAGAAGAGAAAGGTCGTCGTTCGGAGGTCTTCTACTTTACCGATGACGGTGACCTTGCGGCACTTCGTTACAACCAATGGAAAGCGGTGTTCATGGAGCAGCGTGCAACGGGTACCATGCAAATCTGGGCAGAACCGTTTGTAACGTTACGTCTTCCTAAGCTGTTTAACCTTCGTATGGACCCATACGAAAACGCAGATATCACATCGAACACTTACTATGACTGGTTGTTAGACCATGCTTATATGTTCGTTCCTGCACAAGCGTATGTTGGCAAGTTCTTAGAAACCTTTGCTGAATATCCACCACGTCAAAAAGCAGCGAGCTTTAGCTTGGATCAGGTTATGGAGAAACTTCAAGAGAACCATAATAAGTAAGCTTTGGTTTATTGAAACTAATGTTTGATGAAACTGGTAGCACGAAAGAGCTCTTCGGAGCTCTTTTTTTATGAGCATATCGATGAGTAGATATCAGTCGTGAATATGAATCACAACTATCGAGCCCACTGCCACTAAATAATTGTAATTTCATTGTTTTTACGTCTACCTTATTAAGCATAGGGATGTATAAAAACAAGGAATGTTATGTCTGCATGGTTGTGCTCACTAGTGAACGAATTGAAACACCAGCGAGTTGCAGTATTATCCGCAATGTTGTCTTTACCTATGTTGTCGACACTCAGTGTCAATGTGTATGCGAATGAACAAGCTCCGACGACGACTGAAGCTTCGCTTATTGATTCAGAAACCTTAGATGCCAGCTCTACCAAGGCTACGTATGTTGGTTCTGAAGCATGCGTTGACTGTCACAGCGAAGAAGTGGAAGCGTGGCAAGGCTCTCATCATGATATGGCGATGAAACACGCGACTGATGAGTCCGTTTTGGGCGATTTCAACGATCAAACCGTGACTCATAAAGGAAAGCCCAACCGTTTTTTTCGCAAGGGAGAAGAGTTTTGGGTCAACATCGAAGGGCCGGATGGCCAATTCAAAGATTACAAAATCAGCTATACCTTCGCCTTTGAACCCCTGCAACAGTACATGGTTGAGTTTGAAGACGGACGCGTACAGTTGATTCCTTTCGCTTGGGACTCTCGCACCGAGGACGAAGGTGGCCAACGCTGGTTTCACCTTTACCCTGATACCACCAACACCGATGAGTTTTATTGGACCAACAGTGGCCAGAACTGGAACTTCATGTGTGCAGACTGCCATTCAACAAACCTAGAGAAAAACTACGACAGCGCGAGTAATACCTACAACACCACATGGTCGGAGATTAATGTCGGTTGTGAAGCGTGTCATGGCCCTGCAAGCGAGCACGTTGAACAAGCCCAGCTAGCAAAAGCTAACGGTGGTAAGGATGCTCCAGTCTCGGCGCATTATGGGTTTGATCGCGACTTGTCGAAGTCAGTAAAAGAGTGGATCTATCAAGAGGGCAACTCAACCCTACAACCAAAAGACATCATTCACACTAATCAAGTACAGACTTGTGCTCAGTGCCATAGCCGACGCACTCAGCTGAATGAAACAGGCGACCATGTTAATGGGGCGTTCTTTGATAAATATCGCCTAAGCTTGATAACCCCTGAGCTTTATCACAACGATGGTCAAATCTACGATGAAGACTACGTTTACGGCTCTTTCTTACAATCGGTGATGGCAGAGAAAGGCGTTACTTGTACTAACTGCCATGATCCACATACTGCAGAACTGAAAATTGCTGAAGAAGCTGTGTGTAGCCAGTGTCACATTGCATCAGAGTACACGCCTGAAAAGCACACATTCCATTTAGCGAATACTGAGGCTTCACAATGTACCACTTGTCACATGCCAGAAACGACGTACATGGAAGTCGACCCAAGGCGTGACCACAGTTGGCATATCCCACGGCCTGATATCAGTCAGCATATTAAAACACCGAACGTCTGTACCAGTTGTCACGAAGATCAAACCGATCAGTGGGCTGATAAACAAATCGGTAAATGGTTCCCAGATTCTAAGTATCGAAACCAACAACATTTTGCTGTCGCTTTTTACGCGGATTCAATAGGGCACAGAGGAGCAGAAGATGCACTGGCGTATTCGGCTCAAGATTCAAGTTTAAGCAACATCATTCGAGCATCTAGCTTAGAACGCTTGGGTGGAAACACGGGTAAGAACACGCTTATTTCATTGGCAAGAGCAGTGAAACACGATGATGAGATGATCCGCTTAGGCGTCGTGCAAGGTTCCTCAGGTTTTCCGTTTACTGATCGTTGGCAGATTCTAGAGCCATTATTGAAAGACCCTGTATTGTCGATTCGCTCAGAAACCGCAGGAGCGCTTGTGCGTTATTGGGGTGAGATGAACCCTCTACAGAAAGATCAAATCAAACCTGCATTGCAAGAGTACATTGAGATACAACAATTTAATGCCGACAGAGGGTTTGGACGTACGAACCTAGGTAATGTTTACCGAGATTTAGGTCAGCACGACAAAGCGATTGAGTTTTATCTAGGCGCTATCGAGATTGAGCCTTACTTCGAAAACAGCTATGCCAACTTGGCTGACTTATATCGTGCAATGGGCGACGAGCCAAAGGCATTAGCGACGTTGAAGCATGGTATTGAAGCTCAGCCTAAATCGAGTGTTTTGCCATACAGCACAGGGTTATCTCTGCTTCGTGTAAAAGATTACGAACAAGCAACGGAGTACCTTAAACAAGCTGCTGAAACTGCACAAACCGACCCACAATATTGGTATGTGTACGGATTGGCTTTGGAGAAATCGGATGTGCTTGCGGCAAGTCAATCACTGCACAAGGCTTACCAATTTAGCCGCAACCCACAGCACTTGTATGCCCAGTGTGAAGTGTTGGCGCGAAACAGCCATATACCGGGCGTACCAAAGGCGTTTGAGCAATGTATTTCATCACTGAGCAAAGTGGCACCGCCGGAGGCCATTAACCAATTGAAAGCTAAGTTTGAATAAAGCGATGAGGTGAGTTTGGCTATTGTGCTTGCTGCTTATTCCGCTTGTAACCAATTATCGCGCTTATGAGCAATTATCACGTTTATAATTTATCGCGCTGATGAACAATTATCACGTGTATAACTAATAGTTATGGGGCTTGTGAGTAGGATGTACGCAGCCAGATTGAATTAAGGGAAGACCTATGAACCATGCACAACAAGCAATAAACCAACTGATTGAACAAACAGAGAAAAGTGTTATCGGTCAGAGCCACGTCGTTCGGGCTCTGGTGATAGGGTTATTGACTAATGGGCATGTGCTTTTAGAGGGACTTCCCGGTACAGCGAAAACTCGTTCAGTGAAATCGCTGGCGAACCTACTGAACACCAGTTTTGGTCGAATTCAGTTTACGCCTGACCTGCTGCCATCAGATGTAACCGGTACAGAAGTGTATCAAGAGCTTGATGGAAAGCCTCAGTTGCATTTTCAACCGGGTCCTATTTTCAACAGTATTGTTTTAGCCGATGAAGTGAACCGTGCTCCTGCAAAGGTACAAGCGGCTCTGCTTGAAGCCATGGCGGAAGGGACGATTACGGTTGGTGGTCAAACTCATATTCTGCCAAATCTATTCATGGTGCTAGCCACTCAAAACCCAGTAGAGCAAGAAGGTACGTATCCACTGCCTGAAGCACAAATGGACCGTTTCATTATGAAAGTGACGGTCGACTATCCAGAAGATGAAGCTGAACGCGACATCATTCGACTTGTGCGCAGTGAGGAACTCGGTAGCGAGACGAGTTCAGAATTAGTCACCCCACAGCATATTGAACCTGAGTTGGTACTTGAAGCTCGCCGCCAACTTCCAGATATTGCCGTTTCCGATTTAGTTGAGAACTACATTGTGGCTTTGGTGATGGCGACTCGTAAGCCAGAGCGTTACCCAGAATCAAACTTGTCTAAATGGATTGAGATTGGCTCAAGCCCGCGTGCTTCTATTTCATTGGATAAATGCGCTCGCGCTTATGCGTGGTTGCAAGGGCGTGACCACGTCATGTTGGACGATGTGCGTGCCATGTTGCCGACCGTATTAGGCCACCGATTCTCGTTGTCTTACGATGCATTGGCCGATGGTATTGACCATCAAAGAGTGGTTGAAGAACTGCTTGATAATGTTGAGATCGGATAACTAGGGGGCGTCATGGCGAAGCCAACACAAGCTCCCAAATCGCAAGGTCTTGATCCACGATTGTACTGTGATTATTCAAGGTTAGTGCGAATTCAGGCTCAAGCTGAGTCGTTTTCTCTGTTGCCTCATCTAAAGGCGGGCAGTGTGCTGTCGGGTCGACATAATTCCCTGTTTCGTGGTCGTGGTTTGAATTTTGAGGAATTACGTCACTACCAACTTGGTGATGATATTCGTAATCTCGATTGGAAAGTCACGATGCGAACGGGTAAGCCTCATGTTCGTAGCTATACCGAAGAGAAAGACCGAAATGTAATCATCTGTGTCGATCAGCGCAGTTCGATGTTCTTTGCTTCTCAAAACACCATGAAATCAGTTGTTGCGGCCGAAGTCGCGGCATTGTGTGGATGGCGAGTCCTGAAAGATGGTGACCGTGTTGGCTTTGTTTTAGCTTCTCATCAAAAACTCTTCCACACCAAAGCACAGCGTTCACAGTCTGATTTACTGGCTCAGTTAAAGCACCTTACTAAAGCAAATCAAAGCTTAGACGTGAGTGTGAGTGACAGCGAAGGAGTCGGGTTCAGTCAATGGATTGAACTGATAAAACGAATGAGATTAAAGCAGTCGACCTTAATCTTTATTAGCGATTGGCGCGACTGCCAAGAACAACATCTAGACCGACTAAAGCAGTTACAGCAACACAACGATATCTTGGCCATAATGGTCACAGACCCATTGGAACAATCATTACCTCAAGATCTCGCAAGCGCAAATTGGGTGGTGGGTGATGGTCGCTTTCAACTTAATCTGGATAGCCAATCTAAGGTTAACCTCGCAAGTGAAAGCCTTGCTCAAAAGGCGGCACTCCAGAAACAGTCCCTTGCTAAATTAATGGCGATGAAAAACCTCCCTTATATCGAATTAGATACGTCTGGAACTCATATTTCTCAGCTTCAAAAGCTGGTGGGAGGGCGTTAGATGGCCGTTGAACATACGCCTCCAAGTACTTATATCCTTCGCGATCTGCACGATGTCGCCATTCCCGAGAGCGTGAGCTGGATGCCGCAAACTATTGGCTGGAAGATCCTTGGCGTCATTCTGTTATTGGTCGCTATCTATCTGGCTTATCGCTTGGCGCAGAGATGGTGGAATAACCGTTATCGTAAAGAAGCGCTTAAAGAGCTCATGGTATTGGATGCGAGAGACAAAAACTCAACCGAACGAACCTTCAAGGTACTGAAAGTGGTACTCCGTTACCTAGACAGCAGCAATGCCAAGCTGTTTGGCCAAGCTTATGTCAATCGCTTGAACGCTTACCTGTCTGTTAGCGCTAACACCAGTGAAAACAGCAATGCGTTCTTTGCCGATGAAGTTTCGGGGTTATGGATGCAGAGCCTAATTGACCCTAAAGTACGTTTGAGCTTTGAACAGCGTTTAGAGGTGATTCAAACTGCGATGATGTGGCTAAAGCTTCATAAACCCGATGTACAAACAAAACCGAATGTACAGGTAATGGCTGAGGGGCAAGACAATGTTTGATGTTTTATCTGCCAGCTTTGAATTTGCGCACCCGCTATGGTTTATCGCGCTGCCTTTGCCGTTGTTAGTCTACTTTGCCGTGCCAGCTTACCGAACTAAGCAAATGGCTATTAAGGTGCCATTTTTTCGAGAATTGGTTGAAGCGATTGGCGAAGCACCGTCACAAGGTGCCAGCCAGTTAACACCAAGCTGGTGGCAACGGACCACGCTCATTATTACTTGGGTATTGGTCGTGTGTGCGTTAGCGAAACCAACCATTCTTGGTGAGCCACAAATTCGTGAACAATTGGGTCGTGATGTGATGGTGGTGGTCGATTTATCCGGCTCAATGGCGGAGCAAGATTTTACCTCTCAGCAAGGCGATAAAATCTCTCGTTTAGATGCGACCAAAGAAGTGCTGGCTGATTTTGCGACTACCCGAAAAGGGGATCGACTCGGTTTGATTCTTTTTGGTGATGCAGCGTTTGTACAAACACCGTTTACAGCTGACCAAGATGTGTGGCTTGAACTGCTTAATCAAACCGATGTCGCTATGGCAGGGCAAAGCACGCACTTAGGTGATGCAATTGGCTTGGCGATTAAGGTGTTTGAACAAAGCGAAAAGCAAAGTGCTGCCGTTCAAGATTCAAGTGTTGATGCCAACGAAAAAGAGAAGGTCGTGATCGTACTAACCGACGGTAATGATACGGGAAGCTTTGTTGAACCGATTGATGCAGCCAAAGTTGCGAAGGCGAAAGGCGTTCGTATTCACGTGATCGCCATGGGTGACCCACAAACCGTTGGTGAAGTGGCTTTGGATATGGAAACCATCAAACGAGTGGCTCAAGAGTCTGGTGGCGAAGCATTTGAAGCGTTCAACCGCGATGAGCTGACTAAAGCCTACGCTCAAATCGGTGAGCTAGAGCCTCAGCTGTATGAGAGTACGACTTATCGTCCTAAACAGGGGTTACATCATTACTTGATGGCCATTGTTATTGTGATGTATTTGACTGCTTTTAGCTTGGCGACAATTCGTAGAAGAGCACTTTTGGTTTCTTCAAATAAAAATTTGAAAGGAGAGAACGATGCCTGATTCTCTCATGTTGCAACAGTTCTTTACTCAGTTTCACTTTATTCGACCATTGTGGTTATTGGCTTTTATTCCGATGTTCTTCTTGTTATGGGTTCGTTGGAGAGAAGAAACTAAGCCGACGTGGAAAGATATTCTTCCCGTGCATTTACGTGATGCCTTGACGATTGGCGAAACAGGCTGGCGTAAGCAGCTGCCATTGAAGCTATTGGTGGTGATTGTAACTATCGCCATCATTATTTGTTCGGGCCCAACATGGCAGCGTGAGGCTTCACCTTTTGGGGAAGACAAAGCGTCGATGTTAGTGGTGCTTGATAACAGCGAATCCATGCTGGCGAAAGACTTACCACCGAGTCGCTTGGAACGCTCTAAACAGAAAATTAGAGACTTATTAGCAGCGCGCAAGGGCGGTAATACGGGCTTAGTGGTTTACGCAGGCAGCGCACACGTCGCGATGCCTGTGACTCAAGACAGCAAGGTATTCGAACCGTTTCTAGCGGCTATCACACCCGACATCATGCCGGTATCAGGTAAGTCAGCAGAAGAAGCACTGCCACTCATAAATCAGCAATTGTCTGGTGAGCTAGGTTCGTCAGTGTTGTTGGTATCGGATGGTGTAAATCCAAGTACCATCAGAGCGTTCGAGAACTTCTTTAACGACAACCCGTATCAGTTGCTTATTCTAGCCGCAGGAAACAGTAATGTGGTGAGCGATAATCCTGTCGACCTCGATTCATTACGCAATTTGGCGAGTAAGACAGGTGGACGACTGATCGAAGTGACCGTTGATGATTCGGATATCCAACAGCTCAACAACGCGGTTGAAAGAAACATGCAACTCAACGGTGAGTCTTCAATGCCTTGGAAAGACATGGGATACGGGCTGCTTATTCCAATGGCTATCATTATGTTGTTGTGGTTCAGAAAAGGGTGGTTGGTTCAGTGGTGTGTTGTTGGCGTGCTGATTACAGGTAGCATGTATTCACCAGACACTTTGGCGAAAACAGTCAACTTAACCGCTGAGAAACCCGTTGTGGTGGAGTCGGTTACGGTTTGGGATAAAACAGCCCAATGGTGGTGGGATTTATGGTTAACGCCCGACCAGCAAGGTCAACGCCTGTTGAACCAGAAGGAATACCTTGAAGCGGCAAAACATTTTACTGACCCAATGCGAAAGGGCGCGGCTTACTACTATGCTCGTGATTTTAAGTTAGCTCACAGTGCCTTTTTACAAACCAAAACCGATTATGGTTTGTATAACGCCGCGAGTGCTTTAGCTCGACAGCGAGAATACCTTGCCGCGCGAGACCTTTTGAAGTCATTAAGCGAGAAAGAGGGTCTGTCACCAGAACTAAGAACGGATGTGGAGAACAATCTTGCTGTGCTTAGTGGCATTGTCGAAGAGGTTAATCGCACCAGTGAAAGCCAATCAGGCACAACTGATGGCCCTGAAGAATCTTTAGAATTAGATGACGACCAGCCGCGCACGGGTGATGGTGCAGAAGAGGAAACGGTAGCGGAATTGATGCTTAAGGAAACACTTAACGCGAATGAGATTTTGGGTAGCCAAGAGCTTGCCGACAAGTGGTTGAAGCGAGTAGAAGCCGATCCTAAGTTCTTCTTGAAATCCAAATTCCAAATTCAGTTAAGAGATCCTGCGCCTTCGATCGAGCAGATGCGAAAACAAGAACAGACGCCAAAACAGGAGCAAACCCAATGAGTCGACATGATTTAGCTCTTGAATTGATTCAAGTAAAGGTAGGGCGCTCAGAATCCTTTAAACTAACCAAGACCTTGCTTGTGTCGATGGTTCTATTGATTAGCACTGTTTTCCCTACACTTGCTTCTGCGACGGATATCTATGATCTGCAGAAGAGTGGTGATGTTGAACTGATCGCTTGGGTTGGAGACAAACCGAAGTCAGGCGATAAGATAACGCCAGCGAAAGTCAGCGTTAATGAGCAAGTGATTCTGAATATTGAGGTGGCGACCCCTCGCTGGCTAACGGGTGGTACGCGAATTGGCAGCATCGAAATCCCCAATGTTATTGCTAAGCAGCGCAACCAACTCGCGACGAACTACACAGAGCGAGTGGGTGGCACAACATGGTCACGTCAACGTTGGGAAGTGACGCTTTATCCGATGACTTCTGGCGAGTTTGTGATTCCTACAGTGCCTGTTCGTATTCAAGTGTCAGCACCTGATGGCTCAAACGTTGGCGGCACGCTTTACACGCAGCCGATTAAGTTTGAAGCCTCATTACCGTCTGGTTTGTTAAGCGATGAATCGCCTTGGTTTTCAGCGACAGACGTGGATGTTGAGCAGCAATGGCAACGTTCGAGCGAAGACTTAAAAGTGGGTGATGCGGTTACTCGAACCGTGACGATCAAAGCGAAAGACAGTTTGTCGGTGTTACTTCCCAATGTGTTGACCAATGAATCGACTCAGCAATATCAAGCTTACCCTCAGCCTAATCGTTTAGATGACACACAAGAACGTGGTGACTATCGGTCCAGTAGAATTGAAGAGACGGTTTATGTGATTCAGCAAGGTGGTGAATTTACCTTACCGGAGTTCACATTCCAGTGGTGGGACAGCAAAAATCAGCGTCTTGAGAGCGTGGTGATAAAAGGCGAGGTGTTTGAAGCAAAACATACGCTCCGATCTTTCATCAAGGCTTACATGTCGATCTTTATAAGCGTTGATTTGGCAGTGGTGTTATGTGGCATGTTATTCGTTACGGCGAAGCGCTATTACAAAAATCGACCAACACCAAGTTGGTTGGTATTGCGTCGTTTGCTTAAGCAAAATAATTGGCCCGCATTGAGAACCTTTATCTATCGTCAATTACGAAACCAAACTTCTCAGCTAGAACTGAATAAAGCGAAACTGGGTAAAGCGCAACTTGGTAATTTGAATGGACAAAAACGTTGGGTGGAAGACAGTGAATCCCTCCAACAAGGGCGAGAAGACAAAAACGTATTTACTCGTTTGTGGAGAGGGTTACGTAACTTACCCAATGACACATCAAACTCAAGCAATTCTCGTTCAATTTTCGACCGCTTGAAAATCCCTAAAGCCTTGCCAAACTTAAAAGATAGAACTAAGTAGCAAACTTTAGTTATTCGCATCGAACAAAATCGGCAGGCTCTCTACTATAGGGGACCTGCTTCTTTAATATGGAACTGTATGAAAAGCACCGAACTCAATTTAATTCCTATATTTGTTGCTATCTATGAAGAGCAGAACTTATCTAGGGCTGCTAATCGCATGGATATAAGCCAACCTGCTGTGAGCAAAGCGCTTGCACGGTTGCGAGATATCTATGACGAGCCACTGTTTCACCGCACCACATCAGGCGTAGAGCCAACCACATTCGCTATTGATATCTATCCGGCAATGGCCGCTGCGCTTAAAAATTTCACTTCTACCTTATCCGCATCAAGAGATTTCGACCCCAAAACTTCAGGGCGCGTGTATTCAATTGCCTGCGTCTCGGCGGCGAGCTACGAAATGATGCCAAGAGTGATGCAGTTAATCAGCCAAGTTGCACCTGGTATCGCGTTAGAAGTTCACCCTCTATTTACGGAAGATTACGAGTCTGATTTAAGGCTTCAAAGACACGATGTTATTATCGATATGACACCTAAAGGAAGAACCATGCTCAAGCATGAGGTGATCTCTAAAGAGGAACTGGTGGTGGTGTGCCGCAAAGACCATCCTACGATTGGTGATACGATCGATATGGAGCAGTTCCTATCAGTTGAGCATGTGGTTGTATCTCGTTGGCATGCACGTAAAAGCTTATTGAGTTCTGAACACTACAGTGACCTTGAAAAGCGCAGAATAGTCTATCGCGCTGCGGGTGTTGTTGAGATGCTGCCAGTTATTGAGGGCTCTGATTACATCGGAGTGTTACCTATGTCATCGGTGCGTTGTTTTTCTGAAAAGTACTCGGTTAAAACACTACCACTACCATTCGAATTGGAAGACCTCGATATGTGTATGATTTGGCACCCGAGTCGCACTAATGAACCTAGCCACAAGTGGTTGCGCGCTAAGATCAAAGCGGCAGCAAAAGACATATCAAGTTAGCCTCTAAAGGGCGATTAATGGAAAATGTTTGTGCGAATAGCCGTTATTCCCAGCACTGACATACGTTGATTGGATTTCGACCTAACTACAGGCAATCAAAAAGAGCCGCTTATCTGTTTTGACTGAGTCAGTCTGAATTGATAAGTGGCTCTTTTACTTGGTGTGGGTTTCGACATTAAAACTAAGAAACCTCAATGACATCTATTATTCGGTAATTTCTTGCAGAACTTCTCCAATTGAACCACTTGGTTGAGTGATACCCAGTTTGTTCGAAAGCGTTGGTGCAATGTCGTATGGCGTGACTGGACGCGAGATTTTCTGAGCTTCAACGTCGTAGCCTGCGAAGATGACAGGGACATGTGTATCGTACTTCCATGGCGAGCCATGAGTCGAGGCTATTTGAAGGCCTTCCATGTCGTTAATGTAGCTACGTGGAGCAAATACCACATACACATCGCCAGAACGAGCTGGGTGGTAGTTGTTCTTAATGAGCTGCATTACATGAGTATCAGGTACTCGGTTTGCCGCGATATCACTGCTTGATACGGCAAACGCCACTCCCTTCACTTTCGCTATTTCATCGGCGATCGCTTCCTGTACTTTAGCTAGGTCAAGTTTCTTCTCTGCGATTAAATCGTGATTCAGATAAATATAAGGCTGTGCGTACAAGCGTATTGCGTCTTTGGATAAACCAAACTCATCCTTCAACCTTTGCTCTACGCCACTCGAGAGCAGTGTGTCTTTATTGAAGTATTGAGCTTGATTGAAGCCAAGCGCATTTGCCGCAGGTGAAGATTCAGGTACACCGTGGTCGGCAGACAACACAATTAGTGTATTCTTTAGTCCGACTTGGTGATCAACGGTTTTAAGAAGCTTGGCGATCGTCTTATCGAGTCGAATTAGGTTGTCTTCTGTCTCTAGGCTTTCAGGGCCGTATAAGTGCACCACGTAGTCGTTTGATGAAAAACTTACAGACAGGTAATCGGTCACGTCACCTTGACCTAGCTTCTCTTGCATCAACAGTGTGCTTGCAAAGTTTTCTGTGATTTCATCGCCAGCCGGGCTAACGGTTAGCGTTGTGCTGTAGTACTTGTAACTCGCGGGGCCATAAGGGTGAGGGAAGGTGCGTTGGAAATCACCGAGTTTCACTTTGTGTTCGGTATCGTGCTCTTGCAGCGCGTAGTTTTCACGTGGTAATGAGAGCTCCCATTTCTGTTTCGAGTACTCTGCAGCAATCGCTTTCTCGTTCCAACGTGATACCCAATCTGGATACTCGTCGTAGTAATAGTTGCTGGTGACAAACTCAGATTGCGCTTTGGAGAACCAGAAGGCTTTACCACTGTGTCCCGCCAATGAGATTGCGCCGCGGTCTTTCACGGATACACCGAACACTTTTGATTTGCCACTATTGGAAATTGTCAGCTCGTCACCAAACGTGGTGGCAAGTATAGGCTCTGGAGATCGCCCATCACCTTGTGCTGTCTTCTGAGTTGGGTCGATCTCAGTTGCTTTATCGACACCCGCACCAGAGGTCAACATTTTGTAGTTACCGTCTTCTACGTTATACACCAAACGTTCTTCGCTACGGTCATACCAAACGTTACCTACCATGCCGTGTACGCTCGGTGGAGCGCCGGTTGCAAGCGACACATGGCCCACGATCGTTTCCGTGTTGCCATGTTGATAGTTCGCGTTGGTGTAGTAAGTACCGTCATCCATTAAGTACCGGAAACCACCTTCACCGAAGTTGTGCTTATATCGTTCGATAAGATCTGCGCGCAGGCCATCTACCGTGATTTGAAGGACTAGATTTGGCTTCTCTGCTGCTGAGACAGGGAAGGCACAGAGTAACGCGAGTGTAAGTCCTGAAAGCTTGGTGTATTGCATAGAAGTTCCTTATTCAGCGTTGCCGCAGAGTTCTAACGTTTGGTCAGATTTCTAACGTGTGTCAAATTTCTAATGTGTGTATAGTGCAAGTCGTATTTTAGTATCGCTTGTGAAGATTGTTGATTCATAACCGTTGGCACCTTTAGTTAGTTCATTCTTTAACTAGCTCACAGCTTTAGCTAGTTCGTATCCTTAACTAAACGCAGGCCCATATCTGACATAGTGATCGATTGGCTTGCGAAGTCGCGACGGTAACTTTCAGATTCGTTTTCGTCATAAGCAAAGCTGCCACCGCGAACCGATTTATGTGATAAACCAACGTCGCTGTGTTTTGCGTTGTTAGGATTGTCTGTTGGACCGAATCGGTAGAAGGTGTCATCGAAGGCATCAATCACAAACTCACCCACGTTTCCGGTCATGTCATATAAGCCTAGTTCATTTGGCTTCTTTAGCCCGACTGGATGTGCGCTATTTTTAGAATTTGCTGAGTACCACGCAACATCATCTAAGTTATTGGAACCACTGTAAGTATAGCCTTTGCTCTTGTTGCCACCTTTCGCTGCAAATTCCCATTCAGCTTCAGTCGGCAGACGGTATTCTTCACCTGTAAGTTCGTTCAATTGTTCAACGAAGTAGTTCGCCTGTTGCCAACTTAAGTTATTGACCGGAACTTGTGGGTTTTGGAAATAACTGAGAGATGAGCCCATCACCGATTCGAACAATTCTTGAGTCACCTCAAACTTCGCAATGTAGAAACTATCTACAGTTATATCTCGCGCTGGTCGTTCTGCTTTGGTCGCTTCAGGATCGTTCGAACCCATGGTGAATGTACCACCTTCAACTAGCACCATCTCTTGGTCGATTTGTTGGGCGATAGGGTGTGTAGGCACGCTCGCACAGCCGCTTAGGAAAATAGTCATGGTGACGCTGCTGATCGCCGCTAATTGTTTGTAATTGAAAAATTTCATCACGTGCCTCGAATGTTCGAAATAGAGGGCAATTTTAACGTTTAAGGTCATTCCTATTGGTTATAAAGGGTATAACATGCCACTGACTGAAATAGGCATTATGATGGCTACAGACACTAAGATAGGTAGATAAATCATGCACATTACTCAAGGTCCACAATACAATGGTAAAGCGTCTAAACGCTTGCATGTTATGGCTAAGCCAATTGGCGCAGCGTGCAACATTGACTGTAAATATTGTTATTACCTAAGTAAGCAAGATTTGTTGGAGTACAAGAAAGGCAGTTCTCCAAGAATGGACGATGAGACGTTAGAAACCTACATCCGACAATATATCGAAGGTCAAAATACGCCTGAAATTATCTTCTCATGGCAGGGCGGTGAACCGACCATGCTGGGTTTAGCGTACTTTGAAAGAGTGGTTGAACTACAAAAAAAGTACCAGCCTGAAGGTGTGTTGATTTCTAATGACCTACAAACCAATGGCACACTGCTCAATGACGATTGGGGCCGATTCTTAGCAAAGAATAACTTCCTGATCGGCTTGAGTATTGATGGTCCTGAAATGCTGCACAATGCGTATCGTGTTAACAGAGCAGGCCGTGGCACATTCAAACAAGTGATGGCGGCGGTTGAGTTGCTGCACAAACATCAAGTTAAATTTGCAACGTTGACTTGTGTGAATAACCTCACCAGTCAAAATGCACTTGAGGTGTATCGCTTCCTACGTGATGTGGTGAAGTCTCCACAAATGCAGTTTATTCCTATCGTTGAACAGAAAACCTTTAGAACGGTTGCGCCACAAACATCCCAAGTGAGTGAGCAGCTAAAACAAGGCGAAAAACGCCTGATCCCCGGCCATAAAGACTCGATCATGGAATCGTGGTGCGTGTCGGATTTAGCTTGGGGTAACTTCCTGATCTCTGTGTTTGATGAGTGGGCGAAGAACGACATCGGTAAAGTGTTCGTTCAGTATTTTGAAGCGAGCTTAGAAACGTGGATTGGTCGTCCGAATCCGCTTTGCACTCTGAATGAGATCTGCGGTAAAGGCCTAGCGATGGAGCCAAACGGTGATGTGTTCTCTTGTGACCACTACGTTTACCCTGAATACAAAATTGGCAATATCCACCACGAGAAGCTTGATGATTTAGCGTACAGCGCACCACAGCAAAAGTTTGGTTTTGCTAAATCACGCACAATGACCAGTCAATGTCAGCAGTGTGAGTACAAGTTTGCGTGTCATGGTGAATGTCCGAAAAACCGCTTTATCAAAACTCGTGCAGGCGAACCGGGCTTGAACTACTTATGTGCAGGCTGGCACAAGTTCTTTTCTCATGTCGACAAGTCGATGGCTTATATCGCTCGTGCGATGGGGCATCCGGTTGCTCATGGCAAATTCAGTGATTCAGTATTGATGGCACATCGTGCAAAACAGGCGCAACAAACTACGTTCGAGACCAAGTTTTAACTCGTTTTTTGGGTCAACAGGTCCAAGACAAATTTAATCAGATACGAGTCTAAGGACAGGCTAAGTTCTCCAGTTTAAGGTAATACTATGATGAAGAAGAGTTTAGCGACGGCTGTTGCTCTATTAGTTTCAACGTCCGCATTGATTTCAACGTCTGCGATGGCAGCGAATAGCGTTCAGCAAACTGTTGACGCACCGGCACAAAATATCAATCAAGTGCTCGAAATGACGGACACTCAAACCCGTATTCAACAGTTGTCTTACATGGCTCAAGATCAGAATCAATCCGTTGAAAATCGTACTGGTGCACTGCAAGAACTTGCTTCATACCCAAGCCAAAATGCGCTGGTGGCGGTTGCAAGAGGCTTAAAAGATCAAAACCCTGAAGTTCGTGAAGCGGCGGTTATCGGTTCTGAACCTTACCAACTGGAGCATCGTTGGGCGTTAGTTTCCCCGCTGCTAAAAGACACTGATACCATGGTTCGTCACACGGCAACGTCAAATCTGATTCGTGACTTTAATGCGTTAGATGACCAACAAAAAGCACAAATTGAACCACCAGTACAAGAGTTGATTAGCTTCTTGGAAACGCAAGAATCTGAAAAATTTCAACTGTTGTTTGCTGATGTTCTTCGCTGGCACAACGAGTGGGATAAGGCGGAAACGGTTTATCTGGAGCTCATCAACACTCATCCCAGAGACCCACAAGTTTGGTTGAGCTACGCGGACAACTTCCGAGTTCAGAATAAAGATCAACAAGCGGTCGAGCTATTGGATCGTGGTTTGAAGAATGTACCGGACAATGCAGCGATGCACTATTCTAAATCATTAACTTTGGTTCGCCTTGAAGACAAAACAGCAGCAGCCCACGAGATTGAAGTAGCCGCGAAGCTAGCGAAAGATAACAGTTACTATTGGTACCTAAATGGGGTATTACAAGAAGAGTTGGATATCGACAAGTCGACTAAATCGTTCGAGAAAGCGTATTTGATCTCTGGCTCTCCAGAACAGTTATACGCGGTATGCGATATTTATGTACGCTATGGCAATGAAAAAACAGATGATTGCTTGGGTGAGCTAGGTAAAGTGGCTCCTGATTATGTTATTGAACAGTTGAAAGAGAAACGAGTCGCGCCAAGCTCATAATCTTTAGATGGGTTAATGGTAAGCTGATAAACCGTTATTGAGAAAGCCAGTCGAATATTCGACTGGCTTTTTTGGATCTTAATTGCTGCAAGTGACCATCGATTTGAATTCGAGCTAAAAAACAAAACTCAACATGATGGTGTAGAGCAATGCATCTTTATCGGTTTTAGGGGCGTCAATAAAGGCACCGTTTGACCTACGCGCTTCGAAGAATTGCATTTCACCATTGATAGATATATTTGACATCAAGTCGTAATCTACACCAACTAAGTAGCTATTCCCTTCTAAGTGCTCATTGGCGTTAAATTGCGCGCCGTATACTACGTAAGGTGTGAATACTCCTAAATGGTAACCTAGGCTGGCGTACATGGATGAAGAAACGTCACTGATTTGACCTTCGCTCGCCAATACCGCTTGGCCAAATTCATATTCAGCGCCTAGCGACCAAAGTTGGATGTGTTGGTTGTCTGCTGTTGGAAGCGTGCCAACGTTTTTAATTTTTGTCGTTTGATCGAAATTTGAATCAAGGAAAGATAAGTTCCAACGATAGTTATCACCACTTAATTGAAGGTTTGCACCAAACATTCGATTTGTTTCGAATTCCAGCTCGGTTGTCGAATTGAACTCTACTTCATTCTTATCTTTGATTCCGACAAATGGAGAGAGTTGTAGGGTAGCTTCATCGGTTACATCATGAGTCCAACTCACTTTGACACCGTTGAAAGCGGTAATACCAAGAACGCTGTTATACACCTCTGTCGGTGGTCTTGCCGTCATATAGGCTTGGCCAACATAATAGTATTCAGAGGCAAGGAATAGTGGCAGTCGTAATCGACCAATACTCACATCGAAGTCGTTAAATTCATAGCCCAAGTAAGCCCACTCGAGTTGAGGATCACTCCAATCATATTGGGGTGGTTTGACAACTTGTACGGAAGCTTTAAATGAGTTGTAAAAGTAATCGAGTTGAACTCCAAGTGTGGTATCACAGTCATAACAATTTTCATCGGTAAAACCATTGTTGATGATTAAAGGGGAGTCGTTATCTGATGTTGCCCAAGAAGTAGAACCAAATCCGCTTAACGAAAAATTATCGGTAAGTTCAATAATAGCGAAAGCCGGAGAGGCAATTGAAGCACATAGCACTGACGTAATTATTTTTTTCATATTATTTCTCCGAGCTTATAACGTATAGAACATTGGCATTTTCAGGGAGCGTCGAGAGCGGGGCGTACCCAATTCGATTGGGCTTGTCATCAAGCCAGTCAACCAAGGTTTCGGTGGACGCCGATTTAATCTCTCTTGGATAACGAGCTTTACCTGAGAAGGATAAGCTCGCCCAATGGGCATTCATTTGAGCTGCGTTTTTTCCAAGCAGTTGTTGGTAAAAAACTTCACGTTCGCTGCTGTTTTCAGGCCAATCAGAAAGTTCTACACGTTTACCATCGAGTCGTTTTGTTTTTCCTCTATACAGCTTCCTTGCTTTGTTTATCGATATTTCTTCAAATCCTGAATCTAAAGAGAATATGGCGTAATCTTCTGCGGCATGAGCTGGGCTGAGAAGAAGCAAGTTTCCTAATAGCCCTACCGCGACTGGCAATATGACTCTGCGTGGAAGTGTTTTTATTGTTTTAATCCAATCCATGGGTTTCTCCTAACAAGTCGCACTTTCTATTTGATGGAATAGCTTTTCTTTTCTTACGGGCTTCGCTACGTATCCATCCATGCCTGAATCAAAGCACTTTTGAATGTCATCATCGATAACACTGGCGGTTAACGCGATGATAGGAGTTTTGCTTAAGCCTAGGTTTTTCTCATGTTCCCGAATCTCCTTAGTTGCGGTGAAGCCGTCCATAACGGGCATCATGCAGTCCATCAAAATAATGTCGAAGCTACTGTCGTTCTGGTACATATCAACGGCAATTTGACCATTCTCTGCAATTTCAAAAGCGTAACCAGCCCTTGTTAGCATGACCGAAGCGACTTTTTGGTTAACTCGATTGTCTTCGACGAGCAGTATTCTTTCAGATTTGCTCGGAACCGGGTTTTGTTCTCTTTCCTCTGGCACAGTCCGTTTAGCTGCAGCATTAAGAATCGGCGTTACGGTCGCGGGTTTTTTCGTAGATTTAGTTTTGTAGGCAACAGGAAGTGGCATTGCTTCAACGGCGGCAAGTACTTTTTCTTTTAACATTTCAAATTTGAATGGCTTTGGCACATAGTCATCCATGCCCACGTCGAAACACCTTTGAATATCGTCATCAATAACACTGGCGGTCAGGGCAATAATAGGGATACGACGCGTGGCATTGGTCTCTTTTTCAACGCGGCGAATATTACTTGTCGCTTCAAAGCCATCCATAACCGGCATCATGCAGTCCATGAGTATTGCTGCGTAGTGAGGGTTCGATCTGAACATGTCCACGGCTTCCTGGCCATTATTCGCAAACTCGAATTCAAAACCACTTTTACCAACATGAAGCCCGGCAATTTTTTGGTTGACCTTGTTGTCTTCGACGATCAGAATTTTGTGTTGTATCTCTAGAGAAGGTTGGCTCGCCTCTGAAAGCTCAACCCGACCCTGTGTATCACAGAGCTCAACCGCTTTAATCAAACGTAAACCGAGTAGGGGCTGTGATACTTGAGCCGTAACACAATTGCCGATGTCAGCCGGCTCGCTCAAAAATGATCGAATCAAGCAGATAGTGATGCCGTTTTGGTGGAGCTTATCTAAGTCACTGGTATAGTCACTGGCTTGGAATGTGTCATCTTCAGCAAAGACAACTGTAATTGGGTTAGCGTGCTTTTGAATCGTGAGTTGTTGTGTAAGCTCAGCTGTATCTCTCGTTTGTTGGGTTATTTCTAAACCATAGAGGTTAAGGTCCCATTCTATTCGTTTAGAGAGCATGTTCGCGTTACCTAGAACATAAATGTCGGCGGTTGCTGTGCTTGGTTTTGGCAACATTAAATCAATGGGTAATTCTAGATCGAAGTAGAAACAACTGCCTTTACCTTTGACGGAGTCGAGTTGGATCTGACCACCCATAAGTTCAACAAGCTGAGTACTGATCGCAAGGCCAAGACCAGTACCACCGAATTGTCTGGTCGTTGAATCATCTTCTTGAGCGAACGGTTCGAATATCTGTTTCTGTTGCTGTTTACCGATACCAATCCCCGTGTCTCGCACAGAAAACCTTAGGGTGACATTGTTTTCTGCTTTGTTTAGCGTTTGGATTGA
This sequence comes from Vibrio sp. 10N.286.46.A8, assembly GCF_041470165.1. Classification (NCBI taxonomy): domain Bacteria; kingdom Pseudomonadati; phylum Pseudomonadota; class Gammaproteobacteria; order Vibrionales; family Vibrionaceae; genus Vibrio; species Vibrio sp. 10N.286.46.A8. The sequence continues at coordinate 12,686 of NZ_JBFRLX010000141.1, read as the reverse complement.
CAGGGTAACGCCACCTTCTGCTGTGAACTTCACCGCGTTCGACATAAAGTTCATCAAGATCTGTCTTAATCGGTGATCATCGATCATCACGCGTGCAGGTGTGTCTGGGCTGATATCAACGTTCACTGATATTTTTTGCTCTTTAGCTTTTGGCGCGACAATAGATGCGATGTCGTAAATGGATTCTCTAATCGATGCCGAATGCGGGCTGATTAATAGCATGCCAGATTCAATCTTAGAGAAGTCTAAGATGTCGTTGATCAGGCTTAGCAGTAGTTGGGATGAGGTCTCGATCGTATCTACATAATCACGTTGTGTTGGTGTAAGTGGTGTGTCTGACAGGATCTCCGAAATTCCGATAACGCCATTCAGTGGGGTTCGAATTTCATGAGACATATTGGCCAAGAAGCTACTTTTCGCTTTGCTAGCTTGTATCGCGTGGTCTTTGGCTTCTTCGGCGTCTTCTTTAGCTCGCTCTGCGTCTTCTTTCGCTATCGTTAACTTCTCTTTTGCATGTTCTCGTTCGATGGTAAGTCGCTCTACTTGCTGAGCAAATAGGCTGAGTTCGTCTTTGCCTTGAATCAGTTTGTCCAAAGAAGGGCGGGTATCATCGTTTTCACTTTTTAAGAACCTAAGAACTAGCCCAAGATTGTTGGTGACTTGTTTCGCTAAACTGAGGGTTAATCCCATAACCGTTGCTGCAAGCAACGTGACGATGGAAATAAATAGCGTTCTTTCTGTTTGAGCATCTGAGATCGCTTGAGCTACTTCGGCTTGGAACTCTTGTTTGATCACGTCACCTAAATTCTGCAACAGGCTTAGGCGAGCACTCATCGCATTGAGTCCGGTAGTGATCTCTTGTGGAGTCAATGCGCTTATTGTGGATGAACTATGAAGTGCGTGACGTATCTCTTGGCTTTGCATAAAAGCCTCATCTTTAAACACTTCAATCATGAGTGAAACTTGATGTGTATTGGCATTCAAGGACACAAATCTTTCTAAGAACAAAACTTGCCTAGCATTGAGGCTTTCAACCAACTCGGCTAGTTCAGAATCATACTCTTGATGATTTTGGTAAATATCGAAGAGTGAAGCGCTGAGCTTAAATTCTTCATTTGACCAAAACATCAACCACTCTAGTTGATGCAAGGCGGTGAGGTGCTGTTGAATCTCACGCTTGGTGATATCAAAAGGGACTTTCTCAATGGCTAGCAACAATTGTTGGTACAAGTCACTTTGCCATTCAATCGCATCCAGCTTATCGAAACTGTCGGTCGTTTTCATAGTCGACAAGGTTGCCTCACTGAAGTCGGCCAGCAGTTGGTTCACTTCTTCGGAACTGTTTAGAAATATGCTGGGTGAAAGTGCTTTGAGCTCGGCATTTACCTTAGCACTTCGATTAACGAACTCTTCAGTGTTTGGGGCCAAAGTACTTCGATACAAGACAGAGATATCTTCAAGGTAAATTGCTAACTGATTGGTTCGCTCAAAATCGTTTAACTGCGTCGTCAGAAAGTAAGCTTGTCTACCGGCTAAGAAAAGGAGCAATGAGATCGGTAGTAGAACTAAGCCAAAGAGTTTATGTTTAACTGAAAGGTTATTCCAGACCGTGAGTGTCGACATATTAAGGATCCATCCAACTGGTTTTATATAAAAACAGTAGAATAAAAATGCCGATATGGAAACTTTGAAACTGTAAATTTAATGGAAGTGTGGGAGGGGTATAAGTTCTTGTGATTCCACAGCTTATTTTGAAATAGCTTGTCTTGCTAGCAATTTATAGCGTTTGGCGGTCGGTTTGATTTTGATGCTTATTGATGAGTATCTTAAAAAGCGAGTTAATTAGGGTGATTTTTATCGAGACTTAGTTCAAATAGAAGTTGCTCTAACACCGTTTTTGCAGAAGGTTCTAGCGCCCAAACACCGAGCATTCTGTTCAGTGCAGCGCGGTACACTCTGTTTTTGAGTAGGAAAGCGAGCGTACGCGTATCGTTGCTCAGAACATTTGATTGTACGACGGTTAACTCAGCTTTGTTCTCGATATCGATTTTCTGAAGATTGAAAGCGGGTAGAAAGGCACACTCATACCAAACTTCTATGATCTCTCGAAGTTCGATTTCCTCTTCAGGCACATCGCAGCCCTGAAGTTGATGGTTTTCAGGAATTGCGGATAAGTAAGCTACATCAAGCTTGTCTGCAACGAATGTGTACATTTGCTTCCTTTTTATCGGTGATTTTAGAGCGAATCATCTCTCTCACTTATGTTTTTGTCAATTACATCCATTTATCTAACGAGTAATTTGTGAATAAGCATCGTCGTGTTTAACTCAAGCTATTTAAGTATTTGTCTGTTAAGCCAAAATATTTCAAGTTGCCATCAGGTTCTAGAACCAAACTCATATTGGAAGTAGCGATCAAACCGGGGTCATTGGTCGAAAAAATGACGGTTTTATTCAGCAACTTATCGCTGAACAGGCGGTTAAAATACTGGGCGTTTTCATTTTCAGCCCCGTTGAACGGTTCATCAATGATTATCAGAGATTGCTCACAGTTGCCTAAACCAAGTGCCAAACGCAGCTTTTGTTGAATGCCATTGGGAAGACCTTTGCACTTATCGACACTCAATTGAGTCGCCAAGCCTTCTGGCAGCCATTCGTCTAGCTCGAAGAAGCTCACCATCTCCTGCATTTTCTCTGTCGGAATCAATCCATTGTGTAAAATGAAATTGGTCTCCAAAGAACCTTCGAAAATGTGCAAATTGAAAGGGATGTAGTTAATCGACGTGCGATAGCGATAACTGTTGAATTGCTTAATGTTATAGCCATCGACAGACACCGCGCCCTGATAACGATCTTCTAAACCAGCCATGATTGAAATGAGCGTGGTTTTTCCGCAGCCCGTAGGGCCACAAATGACCACTTTTGCACTGGGTGGTATTTTGAACCCCAAGTTGGTTAACCCTGTTGCTGCCCCTGTGTAACGGTGGCTGACACCACTGCCTACAATATTTCCTTGGAACAGCCGAATAGGCGGGCTTTTTTCTAGCGTTAACTTGTCGTCATTCATCGACATCAAGTTGTTGATCTGTGCCGACGAAGCCTTGATGGATTGAAACTTAGAAATTGAGTTATAGATGCCCATTATCGGGCCTAGTGCTTTCCAAACGAGAATAACGGTTGCGAGCATCGCACCCGCATCAGAAGTGCCTTCCATGACTCCGATTACTGCGGTCACGATACTTGCAGTACCAATCACCTGAATCAAACTACCGCCAGCAGCCTGAATTTTACTGTTGGTTACAGCTACATTCTCCGCATCACTAGTGCTTTGCATATGGGAGGCACTAAAACGAGATTGAACCACGCGCAGTAAAGGCAAACCTTGAATGGTCTTGATACCACGAAGGATTTCATTCCATTGATAAGAGACCATGGCGTTAGCGCGAGAGCTTTTAGATGTAGCTTGTGAGTAGATGTAACGAGAGTAAACACAGAACACCAACATTAATATTAAGCCACCCATCACCACAAGTGCAGCCGTGCCAGACATCAGAGCAATCGCAATGATGAATACAATAACAAACGGCATATCAAAATAGCTAAGCGTTGATTCTGCAGTCACTAAGCGTCGGAACGTGTCGATATCTTTCAAGCGAGCTAACTGAGAAGAGACCCCAGCAGTGGATGTCATCGCATAAGGTAGCCACAGCAGCTTAGATATAACGGCTTGCGAGATGTGCACGGCGAGGTCTTTACCGGACGTGGCAATGATATTTACCCGCATCTTTTTAAAGAAATACTCCGAGAAGCCAACAATAATGGCGAATAAGGTTAACCAATACAGTGTCGCCTCAGAACTCGAAGTCAGTGCGAAGTTATAGACACTCATGATGAAGAATGGCTGCAATGCACCGAGAATACTGATGACGAAGCTCAGAATGATCAGGCTTTTAAGTTCATTGTTGTAACGATAGAAAGCGTATTTTATCCAATTGCTTCTGTCTTGCGATTCCGGAGGTGGTTCGCGGAACAGACGAGAGTACTCGCTAATAGAAATCAGCAAGCAGGGCTTTTTACACATTGGGTATTCAATGGTGTTGTTGTTCGTGTAATCAAACAGCAGCAACTTCCCATCTTTTGTCCCTAAGAAGATGGCACTGAGGTTTTCTATCTCAATAAAGCACGGGTGAGGATATTTATCGATATTCTCGAGTGTCTTTAGTTTGGTCACATCACAGCGGTATCCAAGGCGCTCTATGGTTGCTGTAAAGCTATCGCCGTCTTTGGGTTTTGGAATAAAAGCATCGCTGAGTATAGCGGGCGTGCCTTCCCATTCGAGCGCTATCAAGGTGTAGGCCAAACCACGAATAAGTGGCGATTGACTGTAACGTTCGTCGTATCCACTAGATTCAAAATCCAAAACACGTTGCGGCACATTATTGAAGTCTACTAGGATACTCATTGGTCACCTCCGGTAAGTTTTACGCGTTTGAGGCGGTGGTTAAGTTTATCCATCTTATTGCTGGCGATGATTAAGATTTTGTCATTGGCACGATAGGCGGTACTGGTCAGCACGACGCGCGCAAATTCCTCATCAAAGACACAATCTATATCGTCGAATATTAATACACGTTTACTGGCGAGCAGGGCTCTGACTAATAACAGAGCATATCCCACTTGGCGAGAGAATGGATTGCGCATATGCCCTTTGAGTTCCGTATAAAAACCAGCAGGAAGTCCGTCAATTTGCGCCTTGATGTTCATGGTTTCACATAAGGCGAAAGCAGTGTTATTCAAGCTTGGACGGAAACAGGTGAGGTTATCAATAATGGTCCCTTCCACGAATGAACTTGTTTTATCAACCATCAGCACGCTGTTACGCCAAACGTTGTAGTTTACGTCACTCAGAGGCGTGTTATTAATCATGATGTCCAGTTTGTTATCATTGTTCTGACGTGTAATACAGTTGGCAAGGTGGGTCTTACCGGAGCCACTTTTCCCTGTAAGCAAATAGGTTTGTCCGAGTTCGAATTCGATACGCTGCTTTTCAGAATATTTAACAGAAATACGTTCTACTTCGGTCGTCTCATGTTGATGTTCAACCGACGCGGCCAGTTCAAGAAGTTCGGCGATACGCTGTATATGGAGCTTGTTTAGTTCCCAGCGGCTCGCGGTACGCATCACTTGTTGGTAGGGCGCAAAGTAACGGTTGGTCAACATGATTATCGCGGCCATGATGCCTTGGCTTGACTCCATATTGATCACGGCTGTTGCCAATACCACAACAACACAAGCAATCGAGAGTTGTTGGATGAGCGCTAAGATCAAGCCAAAATTCGATTCAATCTGTTCGTATTTGATGTTTTCAACTTCGCGCTCTTCAACCATTTGGGTCATTAGGCTTTCAACGCGGTATTCCATGTTTCGAGCCTTGATATCCAGTGGGCTCGAGATGATTTCAATGATTTTGGATGTGGTTAAGCCCTCTATATCGGACTTGTTCTGTAAGCTGCCAATCTTTTGTTTAGAAAGGCTCCAAGCGAAAATGGCTAAGATCAGAGAGGCAATAAGAAGCGTCACGCCAGCCCATATGTTAATTAGGCCTATGATGAGGATGGTAATCACACTGACGGCTAGGTTAATCAGCGCTCGAACTGATTCGCCACCAAAGAAGGTTTTAAGCTCTGGAATGGTTGAGATTCGTTCGAGGTATTCCCCCGGTTCTAAACGGCGGAATTTGGAGATCTCAGCCAAACAGATGGACTGGAACACCTTGTTGGTTAAGTTGGTCTCAAACTGCCTCATGATGACGGAAGATATCTTCTCTTCCTGATTTTTCAGGTGGTAGTCGAGGAAGATAGAAATCAAGATAATCGCGAACAGCAAGAACAACGTATCTTGTGCTTGGTTGGGCAATACTCGGTCGAAAATGATCAGAATAGAGAAGGGCAGTACCAAGCCAAATAGAGTGGAAATTATCGTAGAGAAAGTCAGATAACACTTATCTGCCATATTGATCTTTTGAGAAAACTGCTCAGTTTGCATTGCGACCTCCCGTTTTCAACGACTCCGTTGAGAGAAGGTGTTTCGGCACTAATTCTTGATTGTTTCGTCCTTCGATATCACTCATCAATTGCATGATGCTTTCTATCGATTGAATCGAGAGCACGCCCTTAACTTGCTCAAGCTTGATGGTTTCGATGATGTAGTCGTATCGTGCGCTTTCATAATCTCTTAAGGCGCTGAAGAGCTTACTTTCTGCGGCAAGCAAATCGGTGATCGTACGGGTGCCTAACTGGTATGCCCTTTGAATGCCTTTGTAAGAGGCATAGTTGGCGCGAATGATGTTCTCGTAACTGCTTATAGATTGCGAAAAATCGTTGATGTTGAGTACAGAGGTGTTCACGCTGTTGCGCGTGGTGTAAAGCGAGTCTTGATAAAGCAGCTCGGTACGTTCAATCGCCGTCGAGGATTTTTGATATCCGTAGTAATCAGAGCCACCCGACAAGATAGGCAAGGCTAGGTTCAAGCCAACGCTAGTTGAGTTGCTTTCGCCTGTCGCTGTGATGTCGGTTTTATCGTAGTTATTGGCGTCATCGTGACGATAGCTGGCTGAAAGCGACACGGTAGGCAAGAAGTTTGTACCGCTCTCTTTTAAGCTTCGTCGGCTTCTCTCGACGTTTTTCTTCGCCACTAACAAGTCGTTGTTGAGCTTTAATGCTTGATCCATGATTGAGTGTTGTTCGCTTTCGTTTATCTCTTTTAATGGCACACTTTCGTATATATCTTGTGATGGAGTGATAGGGTACTGGATCTGAATGGAAAGCCCGTTGAGAATGACGCGACGGTCTTTCTGTAAGGTTCTCAATCGATTTGACACACCTTCTTTCTGAGCAATCACTTCGTAGAGCTCACTGGCGGCTGTATTGCCGAGTTCCACGTTGCGTCGCATCTGATGTTCACGAGTCTCAGACGATTTAAGCTCTACCTTGGTCGCTTTTATCTGCGCATTGTTTTTCAAATACTCGAAGTATTGAGAGCCGATTTCCGAAATAGTGCTTTGGATTTTGTTCTCGTGTTTAATCTCTTCTATATTGAAGTCGAGTTTTGCCGTGCCATATTTAAAAATATCACCAAGATTGAATATCGATTGGGAAAGGGAAAGGCTGTAGCTATTTGAGTTATAGCTAGAGGTTTCATCGGGCACGCTCGATAACAAGGTTTCATTCTCATTCCATGTAGTATCAGCTGCACCATTGAGTGAAGGAAGAAACTTAGATCGGCTGATCCCAATGTTGTATTCGTTCTCTTCCACACCTTTATCACTAGCGCGAAGAGACAGGCTGTTTTGCAAGCCGAGTTCTACCGCTTCAAGCAGGGTAGTCGCCGATGCTGAAGGTGTCGTGCTTAATACAAGCGCAGCCATAATGCTGCTAGTTAAGTTTTTGTACCGCCACATACTTGTTGATCACCTTGATGATTTGGTCGCTTTTATAAGGTTTGCTGATCACGTAATCCATTCCGGCTTCAATACAAGCCTGGTGTTCGTTACTGCTGGTCAATGCGGTTGCACCTATGATGGTACAAGGGTTTTTCTCGTTTTCTTGTTCGAATTGGCGAATGCGTTTTGTGGCTTCGATGCCGCCCATACCCGGCATGATGCAATCCATGAAAATGATGTCTGAGCGTTTATTCATGAAGTGTTTCACTGCGTCAGCGCCATCGCCAACCATGTCTGGTTCATATTCTTGTTTGGTAAGGATTCGTTTAAGTAAAATCTGCTGAACTCGGTCATCCTCTACGATTAGGAATGAGCTGTTCTCCATTTGTTCTTCTGATGCTTCCGCTTCCATAATGGTGAGCAAGTTAGGAATAAACTCATAAGGGATCGCAGGGGAGTTGATGATCTTATCGACGAAGCTGTGACACTCTTGCGCATGCTGAGTGTTGGTTACCGATAACAGCAACTTGGTATTTGGGTGGTTCTTAAGTTGAGATTTCACCGTTTTACTCAGTGACGGTAACTTGTTGGGTTCAAAGGTATCGGTGAGCATAATCGCATCGTAATCACCAAAGGTCTTCGCGGCTGAAAACAACTCATTTGCAGTGCGAATTTCGGTGATGTCCAGCCCCAAATTACTGAGCATTTTCTTCATCACATCGATGCGAACTTGAGTGTTGGCGCACAGCAGTAAACGCTTGCCGTCGAAGCGAGTCTTTTCTGTGTGGAAATTCTTCGCCTTGAGATCAAGCTCAATCTGAAAACGTTCCTGAGCCCCTGACTGGAACCAGTGACTTTCGTAATACCCGTAATCTTTTAATACGCTTTTCGCTAAGTCGTCTGTGTTAGCAGTATGGTGTTTATGATCGCTCCAATGGAGCTTATTGAGCTTGGCAACAGAGACATCTAACGTTGAAAGGAAGTTGAGATTGATGGTGACACGTGTATTTTCCATATCCGAAGCTGCGCCAGACTCTATTGTCACGAACAACTTCTTGTTTGATTTAAGTTGGATGGCGTTAGAAAGCTGCAGGAACAAGATCCAGAACAAGCTGGTGGATTGGCCTTCAACACGGTTCGGCAAATTATCAGAGATAAAGCAGTCCAGTTGACCTTCGTTCCTCTGAACTTTGGCGCTGATATGGATCATCAATTCAGACAACACGCTCAGTAGCGAGAATTCCTTCGACTTACTTTCCGTACCCTGTGAAATCAAACGGTTATAGTTTTCTGCTAACTCAGATAAGGTGCTACATGCTGAGGTAATATCCTTCGCCATCAATACGCCGTTTTCATCGGTTTCTTGCACCAGATATTGGACACCACCATTGATGGTGTTGGTGATTCCGCGAATCTCATAGCCGATTAGCGCATACAGTTGTTTGTAGAGGTCGTTATTGCGCTTTTGGTCTTCCAATTTACTGAAGATCAGTTTGAGGTGAGAGTAGATCTGGCGTTGCTTCGGATTGATGCTCACTTCATTCAGAAGCTCTTCAAGTCTTTGCAAGTCGAGTTGTTTCAGCTCTTGATAGAGAGCATCGAACTCATAGTCGATTTCTCGTTCATTAGAGCTGGATTTCTTCAGCTTCAACATAGCAACTGAATTCGATAGAACCGTTATTACTGCCAGTATCACGACCACCATAAACAACCAGATAAAGAACTCATTTTTCTCTGACATCAAGTCGCTCGCATGGTTGTTGAACATGGTGCGGTAGTTGTCGTCCATCTGTAGGTAGTTATTGGTCAATGAAAGGTACAAGCCTAATACGTCGGCACGTGTTTTAGGGCTATCAGAGAAACGATTAATCGCTAATTCCAGTTGTGTGTATTCAGTTGCCCCAACCAAACTGAACTCGGTTTTGTTCAAAGAGGCTAAAGAGCGAAATTCATCAATTTCACGCTTCAAGTTAACTAGGTTGAATTCGTTAGTACCGCAAGTGTTGGTACTTAAACACTGTTGCAGAGTTTGAATATCTTGTTCTATGGTCTGATTAAGCTTCTGGGCTTGTATGAGCAGTGGGGCGCTTTGCACTTGCGCGACTGAATCTACTTTCGACCAAGAAAAGTATAAATAGAAAGCGAGCGCAGCCAGTACAATGCTAAACAATATGCTCAGTCGTAGGGCGGGTACAGAAATATTGTATGAAGGTTTTCCGCTCATTGATTACCTCTCATCGAAAGCATCTTCGATGGCTGACATCACCGGCTTCGCTGCGTATTCGATCACGCGACGCGAGCCTGTTTTTACATCGGCGGTAAATTCCATATAAGGTGATAATTTGTATTGAGTGCCTCCTCGTTCAAGAAAGTTTCGGTCAATTTCAATCTCTGCTAAATAGAATTCGGCGTCTTCTTCTTCATAAGACGAGCGGCTGATTGAGGCGATGGTTCCCTCAACAAATCCGTATTTAGCGAAGTTATAGGTATCCATTTTTACCTTCACAGCCTGTCCGATTTCTACAAATCCCATGTCTTTACGTGGAATCTTCGCTTCGCCGTGTAGCGAATTATTTATTGGGGCAATATCAGCGATACTCTCGCCGGGTGGTATTACCGCAGAACGGAAGTTGAAGTGTAATTTGTCGACCACACCATCCACCGGAGAGTAGACGACTAGGCGATCAACCTTGTCGGAATGCTGCGGTTGTAAGATTCGCTTCAGCTTTAGGTCTTTATTCGCTTGAATGATTTGCGCTTGATACTCAGAGTTTCGATTCTCAACTAAGTCACGGTGTTGTTTTTCCAGTTTGTCGAGCTGAAAACGTTCGTTCATGACCGACTCATCAAGGTTCTCAATCTCACGTACCATATTGGATTCTTGTACTTTCATGTTGAGGACGTCGACATAAGACGCCATCTCTTCTTTATAAAGCGTATTTTTGATGTTGAGTTGTTTGCGAATGAGCGATAGTTGGTTCTCTGAACTTTTACGACGCTTAAGCATTGATTTAATCAGGGAGTTTTTGTGTTTAATATCGTGGGTAATGAGCTCTTCATTTGAACGGTTTTTAGAGAACTCTTGCCTCCAGGTATTCATGTTGACCTGAACCTGCTCAGGGTATTCCTCAATAAAGGCATCGAAGTTAGGTTCTTCCATGTCGCGTAAGCTTTCATAACGAATCTTATCGAGCTCTATCTGAATAATTTCAGTATTGACGGTATCAAGTTGAGTGTTACGGTCGAGTGAGCGTATTCGAGCGATAGGTTGGCCCTCATAAACGACTTCCCCTTTTCTGACTAACAATTCTTCTAATATCCCGCCTTCTAAATGTTGAACCTTCTCAACATCCGATTCCAATAGCAGTTCGCCACGTACAGAAACAACAATGTCGATACGTGCTTGTGACGCCACCGCAATAGCGACCAAAGCGAGCAAGAATATAATGAGCAACGTTTTGTGAACGCTGGTCATGGCACTAGCAAGCACAATAGTGTCATCAGCTGTGACCTTAGAAGCCTCGTTATTGGAAACAAGTGCTTTTCTGAGGTGATGTTCTATTTGGTTATTGCTCATGACTGACCTCGGTTACTTGCCATCTATTACTTCCTTAATATCCAACAAGTGGTTGATTTGTCGATTGACGTTGTGCAATTCAGTTTTTACATCCTCTATTAGATCTTCCGGCGCAGGGAACTCGTGTCTACTCAAGTGTTCCAATTTGGCCATTTTGGGCGGAAGGTCTTGGTCGCAAAGCAACGTTAAGATGGTCTTCAACTTTTTTGAGTAACTATTGAGTTCGCCAAAACGATTACCGTTATGAAGCGCTTCTATATTTAGGGCTGCGTCAGAAAAGTCATTGTAAAAGTCGCCTAATAGCAATTGCAGCCCTTTGTGGTTGTTGTCGATTGAACGCAACAAATTCGTCATGTCTATCATCATTCCACTGCCCTAATTGCTTTAATCACAATAACTAAGGATCTTTAAAGGTAGTTTTCAATTTTTTTTTGCTTCTTTTCACATCTTTATGCATAAAAAAGAAAATATGAAAAAAGTTGTATAAAAACTTGGTTTTTTAAAATGGTGTCCTTTAATGCCTCTAAATACGATCAGTTAGCTAGTAGCAACGGAGGCTGTAATGGCAGGCGAAAATAACCAAAACAACCAAAATGAAGATCTCAATGACGCGGTAGAACAGACGGACACGAACGACGCGGGTACACCCTCCCAACAGCAGAATCAACAAAATCAACAGAACACGATTGCGTCGACGGTAGCGACGGGTGCTGAAAATACCGACGCGGCAGACGAAGTGAACCAAGCGTTGGAAGACAATCCAAGTGGTGCTGGTAATTCAGAAGAAGCAGCAGCTTCTGGTGCTGCTGTTCAAGAAGAGACGCCAGAAAGCGATGGAGATTCAGATGCAGCTCAATCTAATGTAGTCGGTGGTGCGGCTTCGGAAGCTGGCTCGGATAATGCTGCTGGCAGTGGTGGCGGAGAAGGTGCTGGCGCTCAAGCCGTAGGTGGCGATAACGCAGAGGCTGCGACAGGTGGAGCCGACGCTGAGGGTAATGAAGAACAAGGCCAAGCAGCACGTACATCTGCAGCGCCGAGTGCTACATCTTCTGAATCGGATGGCCAACAAGTCGATGATGACCTCGATTCACAGACAGTCGAAGAGACATTTGCCGTTGATGTTCAAGCTTCAGATGAAGAGACAATCAGTGAAGTAGAGGATGACTTTGATTCTGAGACAGTAAGCGAAACGTTCAAAATCCAAGTCGAAAGTGAAAATGATGCGCCAGAAGCAGAACAAGATCTGGCTTACATCATGGATGAAGATGGATCCATAACATTTACTCAAGAACAATTACTCGAATACGCAAGTGATGTTGATGGTGATGAGCTTGTTGCTTCAAACGTTCAAGTCGGCGCAGATGCAACGGTTCAAGATAATGGTGACGGTACATTCACAGTTGTACCTTCCGCTGACTTTAATGGCGAGCTAGACCTTAGTTTCGATATCAGTGACGGCCAAGACACCACAAGCAGCGCGATCGATCTAACGGTTCGTCCTATTAATGACGCACCTGTGCCAGAAGATAAAACGTTTGAAATAGAAGAAGATGGCACACTTGTTTTCACGGATGCCGATTTGTTAACAGGGGCGACAGACATTGAAGGTGACAACCTTACTGTTGAAGGTGTGACCTACGATGGCGGCGATGGCATTCTTACTGATAAC
>NZ_JBFRLX010000140.1:0-15449 GCF_041470165.1 Vibrio sp. 10N.286.46.A8 | reverse complement strand
ACAGATTAACAGATTAACGCTTGGTACTTAATTTCAGAGTAACTTCAAATGCTGGAATTGCGAGTTCATTACCTAGAATTGATTGAGCTCTCACGTTGATATCATCTGTTTTGGGTTAAAACCAGAATGGAATGGTTCGACCGGGGCCTGTTCATATCTCGTTATTGCGGTATGGTAATATTACGTATATACCATTCATTAACTTACCCTTACCAAACACAATTCAATAAAGATACTCACCTCATTAAATAACCACTCCCAATCATCCTATACCAGAGATATTAACCCCAAAGGTATAATGATGAAACAACTTAAAACAACGACCAATGATACATTCAATGGATTGCCAATCTTAAAGCCAAAAGGTGGTTTAGTTCTTAGCTACCTTGATAAACTGTATGACACGATTGATAAAGCCGTCACACAACACCCTCGTACGACAGCCATTAGAGTAGACCTACGTTTAGCTAAGTCTTTATTGTTCGATGACACTGGAGTCATCAAGAACTTTATTGCTTCGCTGGATGCTCAGATTCAAGCTGACCTCAGTCGAAAAAAAAGGAAAGGTCAGACTGCTCGTAGTTGTAAGGTTCGATATGCTTGGTGTAAAGAAAGAAGCACGTCATTGAGCTACCATTACCATCTTGTCTTGTTATTGAACAAAGATGTCTACCATTCTCTTGGAAGGTTTGAGCAAAAAGGCAATTTATCAGACATGATAAAGAAGGCGTGGTGTCGAGCGCTGGATATCCAAGCCAATGAAGGTGATACCTTAGTCCACTTCCCAGACAACCCTACCTATTGGTTAGAGCAAAACTCAGATAAATTCGACCAACAGGTGGGTAGCCTGTTTAAACGAGTCAGCTATTTAGCTAAGGTTGAGACCAAGCACTACGGCGATAGAACACGAAGTTTTGGGTGCTCTCGAACCTAAAAAAAGAGGGCAGAACATCGCCCTCATTAATCCTTCTAAACAATTAATTTTGAGTGACGGTTTGCATCTTAATAGCCGTTATTGAACTCACTTCTTTTTCCACTGTAGTACCAGCGTCAAAGTTGATGTAGTACTCGGTAAAGGTCCCACTTGGATATTGATAGAACATCAGTTCATTATCACTGACGACGGCCATTCGTTCATTGGCATCAAGTTTAGTACCACTAAATGCATCGATTGTCGTTGTAGCGGGTTGGTTAAGTTCAGACTTACTGGTATCAAAACGCATGAAGCTAGGCAGTGCACTATTATCATCGGCACTTGAGTACATGCAGTACAGTGAGGTTTGGCCTGCATTGGCTATGTGGCCACTATGCGCTTTCGGTGGTTCGAGCTGTGTGATGGTTTTGGTTGTGTCATCGAACTGATACACAGAGCAATCTGAATGCATTTTATAATCACCACGGACCACACTCATGGAGGACGGCCTGTATCCATTGGTAGTCCATAGAGCATCGGTTTGGTCTAAGGTAGCGCCATTCGATGTAAGCTCGATCAGTGCATCATCTGAATCTCGAATTGCATAGAGTTTATCTGCGTATAGAAATGGAACAGACAACTGTGACGTATCGTAATTAAAGTTGTGCTCGGTACCGTCTTGCTTTACCCACGTTAAGCTATTTCCACTCCAAGGAACGGTGACAATATCACCTGTTGATAAAATGACGTTGTTTCTGAAGTAATCATCAAAGACTTTAGAAATGACAAACGTACCGTCGATAAGCTCTGCTTTATGCAGGCTGAGTTCATCACTGTGCCTTAAGTAAATACGCGTGCTATCTCCATTGTGGGAAAAGCGTGTATTGGTGACCCAAGCCTCATGTTCAGCTTCCACCTTCTTATAGATAGGAACGCGCTCTCGACCAATGGATAAAGATCACCGGTATTCTTGTCCTGTATGAGGGTGTAATTACCTTCATACACCACGTCATCCACGGTGACGGTGACATTGCTCATGTTGATTGCGGAGTAGGTGGTATTGAGGTCGACGATCATATCGATAGTCGGAGTCACAACGCTCTCAGCATCATCGCCTTCAAAGCTAATCGAGCTTACCTCACCGTTTTCTGGGTTCTCATAAACGTAAGCACTTTGCCCGTCATCTAAAGGCGTATTGAACGTAGCTGCTCTAGAATATGCTCGATAGCCAGTTAAATCGTGAGCGCGAGGCTTAAAGGTCTGAAAACCATCATTAACAACACTCATGCTTGATATTGAGCGCGTTTGGTCGGCTGGTGGGGACGTTGGAGTATTACTATTAGAGCCCCCTCCGCAAGCTGTCAGAGCGAAAGCGATAGAGCTGACGAGAGTTGTTCTGAGTAAGTTAGTATTTTTCATGATCATTCCTTGTGTGGTTGTTTGAACATTTGGCTATAAGTGTTGGTTCTCGTTTAGGTGTAATGACCTCAGATAGTGAAAATCCCTTTGGATAGGTAAACCCGAATGTACTGATGTAGATGTCTTGAATTTGATTGAGAGGGATGGCGCAAACATGGCTTTCGAATTGGTAGATCAATTGAAGGGCTTCACTCTCTAACACAAGCCCAAGTGGACAGACATACTGGAGAGTTTGTTCGCTGTTGAGATGGAGGCGAATTTCACGCTGGTAATAGATTGCTAGACAAAGCTTGTCAAAAAGAGCTTCTTCATAATGTTCTTTTTGATTTATTAACGTGTATCGAATATCAATACGTGGACCTTGGTTGTGGTCCATTAGCAAAAAGGGTGCAAATGCGCCTTGCATACTTGGTAGATAACTTTCAGGAAGTGCTGCTTTTAAACTCTCAAAAGCAAACTCAAGAAGTACAGATTCTTTAGGACCCATGAAGACATTGGGTTGGGATCTTCGATGGTAGCTATAGGGCAGGGTTCTATCGTCTTTTTCAATATCTAGGTAATCCGTCAGAATATTCAAGCAGCGTTGTACGGTACGTTTCGAACGCTTAATCCCAGTACTCGCTAATCGTTCATGAATATCATTAACTGTAACTTTTCGTTGAGTCGGTATGTGGGAGTAAATTTCAAAGACTAACTCTATATGTTCGATGCGTTGTCTGTTTGGTTTAGAAGACATGGGACCACCAAAATTTAAACGTGATCAATCGCCTCATCACTAAAAAGAAATGAGCTAAAGAATCAACTTGGTTAGGGATCGGCTGGTGGCCACACAGCCTGATGCGATTACTTTTTGTAGTTAATGACGAGCTTCTTAGCTAGAGGGTACTTAGCTATTTCATAATCTGGGTTTCTCGTTGCTAAGTTATGCGCCGATATTGCAGCAGCTGAAGCTAATCCAAAAATGACAGCAGGTCCTGAAGTCAAAGTTGCTGCCATCGTGGTTGCACGACCTGCTGTGTATATTCGACAAGATAGCCTTTGCTCCTCTATGAGCCGCTCAATCTTTTTCACTGCTTGAGAGAAGTTTTTTACCCGAGTTATGGTGAACGACTCTTTTTGTTGGATTAAAGCGATGAGCTCTTCATCATTGGTATGATGCAGTACATTACTTGTTGTCATTGTGAATCCTTAGTTGGGTGTCTATGAACCATCACTGATGGCCTTAGAATAAGGGTGAGTGAGACAAATAACGTCTCACTCAAATTGCGCATAATGATTATGTGAAATGGGCTGTATATTTGAATTTAAATGGCCTCGGGAAAGGCCATTATTTATCCTTTGCTGCTTCTAGAATTTCACTCAATAGATAACCTCTCTTCATCAACTCAATAGTGGCTAAGAGCCGTTTCAGATGGGTGGAAGAAAGGCGTTGAACGAATTCAAACAGTTCGTGATCTGAACTTTGCTCTACCTCCTTTTTAAAGTGCTGATACTGTTCATTAAGGTAATGACAACTCGCGAGAGCGACTCTGATGAGCGCTTTTGTGAGCTGCTCTTTTAATGGGGAGATATTGGGCATGATTGGTATCACTTATCGGTAATGTAGTGATAAGTCGTGGGGTGGGAGTCAATGATGAAAAGTCATTCAGGCCTTGCTACATATAGGGTTAGCTCTCTCCGAAGCACGACTTTTGATGGCTGTAGTGGTCCGGTGCCTTTGTATCGTGACATAGACCCGGACGGGTTGTTCTCTCATTACGAAGTGATAGATATAGAGTCAAACGCTTCCATATCGATGTAGTTTAAGAAGTTATCCTGCCATAGCTCGAACATCTCTACAGCGGAATAGTTACCCTTGATTGGGCTCCACCCCCCGAATTCGGTAAAGAACGCTTGGTCTCGAAAATCAAAGTCTAGACATCGCGCCAATTCTGGATACACATTCCCAACGTAAGCAAAATCAGTGATGTATTCGACATTCCATAGACCACTGGAGATCTGTGTCATCGCGATTTCAACAGGGTGAAATCCACCAGGTTCTGAGCTGTATGAACTATCTCGAAAGTTGAACGTCAGGTAAGTACTTTGGGCTATTGACTCACTCTGGGTTAATTGTTGTTGAAAATGGTTGTTTAACAGTGCGTGAAGTTTGTCTGACACGGGTAAACTGGATGGGTGAAAGAGCAGAGTAGACATAATGATGCCTCCTTGAATTTAGGTGAACGAGTCGGGTGATGGGTTAGCCTTAGCGGACTTGAGTGAGTTGTATGTCATCGAAGACATGCTGAGTTAAATGTTCATGGAAAGCGCACATCCAGGCTTGAAACACTTTTGTTGTGACAGGGTGGCTCAGGCTCGCTGCCCCTGCATCTGGTTGATAGCACCAGTGATTCAGTAGGTGGAAATAAAGATACACATCGAGCGAGTCGGTGGCTTTGTCCTGATAAGTAAAATTGGCCACGAAAACCAAATTCCAATCAGAGCGTGAATTCTCCCGCTTTAACTGAATCTCTACAGGGGCGACCCCTTCCTTTGTTTTGTAGTAGCTTGTATTTCGGCAGTTGAGTGCAATGCGTGTCGTGTCTTTAGGAATCGAGTAGCGAGCGATGGTTTGCTCTAACTGCTGGTGGAGTTTGCTATTGAGGGTGATGTCACCATAGTGTTTCTCAATCATAACCAACCCCTTTCCGCAAACGACGTGCATTGTTCTCCGACCACAATATGATCCAAAACTCGAACATCAATAAGCGCCAAAGCGTCTTTCAATCTCGTTGTGATGCGCCTGTCTGATTGGGAAGGCTCAGGATCGCCTGATGGATGATTATGGGCAAAGATAACTGCCGCCGCATTGGCATTCAGAACTGTCTTTACTACCTCTCGTGGATAGACGCTTGCCACATCAATCGTCCCTTGAAACAACTCCTCAAATTCAATTAATCGGTGTTGGTTATCTAGCAACATGACGGCGAACACTTCGCGTTCACTGCCGCCTATCTTAAATCGCAAATAGTCTCGGGTAGCTTGTGGGTTGGTAAATACATCTCCTCGTACATAACGCTCTTCTAATATCTCTGCTGCTTTTTCTAGAACGCGATGTTCATGCTCTTGCTGTGAGAGTAGTGGTGGTGAAAGTGTTCTCATTTTGGTTCTCCTTTAATCAGGCTTTAGGTCATTCACTTTAATGACATATACCTCAAAAAGGTTTGAATCAGAGTAAGCCAAGCCAGCCTCATTTTTTTTAACACTATCTCCTTATCCCATGAGGACTACAGGCATAGGAGAACGTCCCATGAGATTTTTAAAGCTAAAAGAAGTGATTGAGAAAACTGCATTAAGCCGCTCGGCGATCTACAGAAAAATGGACGAGGGTGATTTTCCTGTATCGGTAAGCTTGGGAGATAGGGCTGTCGCTTGGGTAGAAGAAGAGGTGAATAACTGGATGGAAATGCGCTTGGCTCAAAGACCAAGCCATTAAGACTGAATCAACGCCACTGCAACAATTAAGGCATTACCAAAATGGTAGGCCAAAACTCGAACAAAGGACCAAGACCATGAATGAAGAAAACTGTGCAATTTATATCGGTATCGCAATATCAAAAGGAAACGCATCAAACCGACAGGGTGGGATTGGTATCAGTGTTTATAATTACGACCGGCAGTTAGTTGACGAAAATAATCTATTAGTCGGTGAGATTGCCGATAGTGCTGAGTTAGAGCTTATCGCATTGATAGAAGCTATAGCTTATGCCAGAGATGGAGACTGCCTGTATTCGAGTAGTGAATATTGTGTGAAAGGGTTCAATGAATGGTTAGATAACTGGAAAGCAAAGGGGTGGCGAAAATCTGATAAGAAGCCAGTAGCTAACCGTCATTTATGGCAACAGGTCGATATGCATCGAGCGAGCAAGTTTGTTGAAGTAAGGCGTACACATAAGGTCGGAGATTTTGAACAGATGGGGAGAGCGGGGGATATGGCTAGGGAGGTGTTTTAAGTCGATTGGATTTAGAGGGTATTATTGTTAAACCTATTGTTTTAAAACTGAAATAGTCGTTCGGCTAACTCGAGATATGAGACTGGCTGTAACGACTAAAATGTAGAGTTCCTTCGCACTTGGGACCGACGTGCGAAGGAGCAAAGTCTAGGGTAGGTGATTAACTATTTACAGTTATGGAAAGCCATAGCTCCTTTACCCACACCTTCGTATGCAACGACTTTGAGCGTTTGAGTTGGGCTAAGAGACTTCTGGACTTCATTTGATATATAATTGGCTAATAACTCTACCGTGGTATCGGTATCCAAAATCTCGGTTTCACATTTGGAAATTGCGAGTTCAAACTTACCTTGTGGGCTAGTGTAACTGAATGCGTAATGACTCTCTTCAGAGATACCTTGACTGTTTTTACTTAATGTTAAGGAAGTAACTGGCACTTTATCTTCTAGAGAGCCAAGGTATATGTCTTCCCACCTTTTGCAAAACTCTAGCTCGCGGATAGAGTCTCTTTGACCATCTACGATTAGTTCAATAGGAGAACGGTGGCCATGAGCTATACGCTGACAATTGCCGTCATGTTTTTTTAACCCGTGCGAATAGTGATAAAGCGCGCCGTCTATTTTTTCAGGGCGAAGGGTGATGTCTAACCCGTCAACATTATCTGGTAGGTATCCTTTAAGCAATTGGTAAAGATGCTTTGTTACGCTATCTATATTGATTTCCTCAGCATCTATAAAGCAGTACGCCTCATCGGGGCAGTTCAAGTATATGCTTTTGGTCTCGCGCACTAAATCTATACTGGTATAGCCAGAGTTTGTTTGAGCTGAGTGAATCAATGGGTTTCTCTTTGGGATAAGCAAGCGGTGGTCGACAAACTGATCAACAAGACGTTTAATTTGCGATTTAACCTGACCGAAATCGAGAACCATGCTCATTTCATTGAGTTGTCCAGAAAGGGTTACATCTAAAATCCAACTCTCGCCCACCATCCCTCTTTTATCACATAGATAGGAAGCATCGATGACAGTTAGTGCTTTAACAAATAGATTCAAAATAAAACCTTAATGATATTGATAGTTGTTTGACACATAATATTATACCCAAACCGTATCAACATTTGTAAGGTATTGATAGGGCTCTCTAGATCAAGCGGCCTAAGTTTCTTTTAATGACTGAATTAAATCAGTGAGATTTCATGATTGCAGGTCAAAAAGCTAGTAGTTCCCGATAATTAAGTGTTAGCCTCAGTGATACACATAATTTCAGATTTTTGCCGACTAGGTTAGAGTGATTCGTGAACGGCAAGGATACGTGATGGAGAAACGACAATGGATGCATACAAATTGAGCTTGATAGGTTCTCGTCTATTTCAATATGAAGTAAAACCATTTTTAATCGGGGTATCTAGTGGGCAGATAGCACCTGAAGCAGGATCTGAACATTGGAATGAGCTTAAGAACAAAGCTCAGAATAACCAAGTGTCAGATGTTGAGTTACGTACTATGGTAGAGCTTTGTGGGTACGAGAAGCTTGGATTGTTATATGAATTGATGGACGAGCTTGAATCATAAACAAAGAGAAGGCGATATGCCTTCTCTTTTTGATATTAATCTATGTAGATAGGGTAGTCTTCACGCCAACCTTTTTGAATTTCATATAAGCGTAAAATGTTTGTTGAAAATAATTGCTTTTCTGATGTGGTATTTTGGAAATCATTCCAACGTCGACTATAAGGTAGATCCTGAACATCTGGGTTACGAGCTAGGCCTAAAGTCCAGTATCCTTTACTAAAATGGCAGTGTTCTTTGATTAGAGATAACTCTTTAACAAAAAACTTGCATGAAGGAAGTTCGCTAGAAAGTACGGATTCATTCCCGATGTTTTTACTAGGTGTTTGGAATACACGAAGCATATGGCGACACAGGTAAGAGAAACCAATAACCGAGGTGCCATGCGTTATGTAAGAACGTTTCATATCTCGCGATTTATTATTCCAATCATCTGAAAATACTTCGGCAACTGCTTGCCAGAAGTTGATTAGGATTTGTACGAACTCTTGCTTTGTTTTGTCATCTAATTCTTGGTACACACGAACATCGAGTGTGCTCAAAATCTGGCGTCTAACGTTGACCACAAATTCAGTGATTGATGATTCAGCGATAATGCCATCCTTGTTACCGTTGGATTTAATTAACCCAAATAGCGGTGACTCAGGATTTCGGAACCCAAGTTCTTCACACAATGATAGCGGGAAGGCTTTCTCGGCCAATGCTGGTGGCTTATAGATATCACCGTATAGTGCCAATGCATTAAGTTGTACTGTCGTAAGCGGTTTACCTAAGTTCAAGATCAAAAACTGTTGTACGTAATCAGCTTCATTTTCTGATATGAAAATAGATACGGGTAGTGGATAACTGTCGTGGTGACTGTTTTTTACGCCTCCCGATCTTTGTTGACCATCAACGATAGCGCCAGGAAGTTCACTTGATGGCTTTTCCGGGTCATAAGGCACATATAAGTACCCAAATTCAGAACCAGGCATGATGGGTTCAAACGTAACAGTGTTGTTGAACCCTATGACTAAGTTAGCCAAAATAGTAGAGTTTTTAGACTCTACGTAATCAGTGATAGAATCAATGTGTTTCGGAAGTTCGCTTCGTTGATACCCATGGATATATTCGCCATCGCGGGTAATGTGAACAATTTTGGCAACGTCTCGTACTTTTTTACCTTCGACCCAACCTGTATAAACAGTCACGCCATTTACGACCTCTTGGATCGCTTTAATTTTTAAAATTTCTGACATAATTATTACTTAGTTACAAGATTGATGGATTCAAGCATTTGGTTTTTGTGTTTGGTGACGATTGCTAGGTTGTGAATACCGCGACGTCGATTTGATTGGTTTGAACGGAAAACGATATTCATCAAACCACCTTTACAAATACCACAAGTACATTGACGCCATTCTCTTGCATTTAGAAATTCACGATACTTAATTTCGTTACGCTTTAAGGGCGCTAATTTTGATCCAGTCAAGTTAGACGGCAAGTAACTCTCGTTGGTTACTTTCTCGTAAGCAACTAACGCTTTTAGTGTTCTATCTAGATCGAGTCCAGTGTCATCGTATTGCTGAAGTTTTTTAAGACAGTCAACTTCAAGTCGCTTAATACACTCGTTAATAGATAACGCTGTATTGGAGAGATCAATATCAAATTCGCCGTTTGCTTGAAGCTCTGTTATGTGCTGACGTAATTCGTCTCGATGCTTGTCTATGTGCTTTTGGACATTATCATGATCACATTGTCTAACTCGAATCATCAGGGATTCATCAAAGCTTGTAGACTCAGAGTTTACCGAGTAGTACTTACCACCTTTCAGTCCCTGCATTAGAGGTGATGTACTATCCGCACTTGTCACGCCTGCTTTTATGTATGCAGGAATGTTTTGAAAGCGGCAAATTCCTAGTAAATGGAATTGCGTGTCTGGCTCTCGAATCTCACTTAAACTCTCTAGTAGTTCAAGTAATTCATCAGTTTTAGATTTGATCATACCGCCGATTGTGATTCTGCGGTAACCGATGTTTTGTAACTCCTTGACTGAACGAAGAAAAGAACTTTTATCATAGCCATGAGCCACACCGTAAGCTTCAAAACGGTAACCTTTAGCTTTCTCGTAGAACTCTCTAGCATTCTTCAATGTAATATCAATGCGACGTTCACTTTCTGCGATCAATTCGTGAAGGTCACACTTCTCTGCAGCGGCGTCTTTTGCGGCTTCATTCTTGAAATATGGAAAAACAATGTGGTCGAGAGAAATACCGTAATCGAACCCGCCCCTGTCATAAAATTCAATTAATTCGTCGACGGTAAATGGAGGTTCGTACTCGTTGTGGTAATCGAAAGCACCACAGTCACCCATCAATTTTACGTTCTCGAATTTTTTTGTATCAAGACGAAGAAATTCACGCGCACCGTTAAAGTAGAAGTCTTCGGTTAATTCTTGTTCGTAGTACTTACCACGTTTTTGCATTGTTCCCACACCTGCAAGTGACACTAACATACCATCATAAGGCAGTTCTGCGAGTATTTGGTGAGGGTAGTGATCATCATCATACTGGCGGTGATACTTTGTACGACTGTTGTCACGGCCATTAAAATTTGGGTCAACAAAGTCTTTATTGTCTGGAAAGTAGAAGCGGAACTTAGTCACGATAAACCTTTTTCTGATTTAACTTGTTTGTAGATAGTCGCAAAACGTTTATCAGTACACGCATTGCCTGAAGCTTGATATATCTTCAATGCTGCCGCACCAGAAACAGGCTTGTGTTCTCCAGTTAAAATTTCATTCTTGATAAAATCAACGATGAAATCATCATCACGTTTCGTGCGTGGTTGTTTTTGTTTTGGAGTTAGTTGAGCGAAATCTAAATTTAGGGCGGAGATAGTATCACTGAAGTCGGGTTTTGTAAGTTCTATTTTATTCAAAAACATGAGTGCAGCAATCGCAGTAATACTTCTATCAGCAATGCTTAATCCATAGTTTTTAGCGTTCTTATGGTCTAGGACTTGTCGAGAACATTTAACAAAACATCTTGAATAAGACGTTAGAGGTTTTGGTATTGAAGTGGCGATGATAGCAAAACGTTTTGGAGCGTTCTTAAACTCAGAGAAAGTCTCTACCAAGTCTGCCTGAATAGCCTGTAGATACTCGCTGCTAGCAACGACGACAAAGTAATCATCTTGGTTACCCTTAAATGTTTCTTTTAAAGAAAGACTAGGTAATTTTGATTGGTTAACAGCATGCCACCAACTGTTATTAGGAGCAGGAACTCGATTTTTGTTGGGCGCGAATGTAGCGTTGTAGCCCGGTAACTCAGTTTCTCCGTCGATTAATCCAAACCCAGCGGAAAGAATTTTCAAAGACAAATTGAGTTCTTTACTTTTTAAACGCAACTTTGCAAATGTTTGACCAGAATACAAATCTTTAGCTTTTACTTTCTTTTGGGCTTTAGAAAAAGCTTGTTCCCAATTTGCAAGGGTCTCTTGAAGGGTGTCGAAAGAATGTTCGGATATATTCATAGAAACTGGAACATCGAGAGTTTTTCTTGCCGTGCAAGGAATCAATAAATGTATTTTGTTCATACGACTTCCATTTAAGCTTGTAGAATTTTGGTGTTGATTTTTCTTAAGCTTGAAGTCTAGCTGAAACACGGAACTTCGTATATGCTTAGTTTCAGTAGGAGGTGCAAATGAAGTACTTTTTTCCCGATAGCCAAGACTTTGTGGACCCACTTTTCGATTTTGAAACAGAAAAGCACCAATCGCTCAGAGTTACTCAGCGAGATGATGTTTATGCGCATCACTTACTGGCTAAGCCATATGATGGGCTACTCATTTCAAAAGCGATTGTTGATGGTCTGCCTGGAAAAACGGACAAAACACGGTATTCACGTGGACAAAGATATCGACTATATCGGGAAGGAGCACATCAATTTTTCCGACTCAGCCAACATTACGAAGTGATGGGCGACAGCGGAGCATTTTCGTATATACAAGATGATACACCACCATACTCTACTGACGATCTGATTAACTTCTATGTCAAAACGAGAGTGGACAGCGGTGTATCTTTAGATCATGTAGTTGTTGGTTACAACGATACAAACAGCGAGTTACTTCTTGAGGCGAAGGCGAAACATCTTGCACGTGTAGAACTATCGTTAAACAACGCAGAAGAGTTTCTAGGTCAACAACGAAACTATTCTTTTACTCCATATGGTGTTGCTCAGGGGTGGGATAAGGCTAGTTATATAGAGTCAGTCTCTGCATTAAAATCGATGGGATACAAACACATCACCATTGGTGGCATCGTCACTTTGGACTCTATGCAGATTTGCGATCTGTTAGATCAGATACATGAAAAAGTACCAGGGCATTATGGTATTCACTTATTGGGTATCGGCCGACAAGATATTTTACCTCACCTTGCAAGTCGTAACGTTATTAGCGTTGATAGTACAACACCGCTGAAACAATCGTTCTTGAGTGAAAAGCATAACTTTAGGCTAAATGGAGAGACATATTGCGCTATCCGCTTACCTCAGTCCTTTGGTAATACTCGAGTTAAAAATGCTATTTCATCCGGTCGAATCAACCAAGAGAACGTTTCGCAATTGGAGGAAAACGCGCTGCAGGCAGTTAGGTTATACGGACAATACCAATTAGGAGTTGAGGCTACTTTGCACGCTATTCAAGAGTATGAGAAGTTAGTTTTTAACAGGGAAGGGAGCTTAAATGACGAATATAGTAGAACTCTTATAGCTCGTCCTTGGGAGCAGTGTGGTTGTAACATTTGCAAGTCTATTGGCATCGAGGTATTGGTGTTTCGAGGGACAGAAAGAAACAAACGCAGAGCATTTCATAACTTACAGGACTTCTACAAAAACTTGATGGTGGGTAATTTATGAAAAAGAAAGCACTGATAATTAAACAAAGCAGCGGATTCAAACTCTTTCAACTCAACATGAACCTTGATGAGATAGAGTCCATATCGACTATAACAAGAGTTATGCGTGATGAGACCGAGTTGAAAGGGTATCAGAGGCCAGAAGTAAGAAATCATATAAACAATATTGCAGACTATATAAACTCCGAAGGTGGGATTATACCCAATTCTATTATATTAAGTTTGAGTAGTGATGTGGAGTTGAAGCCAATCGACAACGAGTTATATGAACTTGAGATACCAGAGCAAGCCAAAAGTGCATTGATTGTGGATGGGCAGCAACGAGTTGCAGCACTTAGGCTTTCAGGGAAAAAAGACTTCTACCTTCCTGTGTGCGCTTTTATCAATGATGATGAGGATTTTGAGCGACAACAGTTTTTACTCATTAATTCAGCTAAACCCTTACCTAAAAGTTTAATTTATGAATTGCTGCCTCATGCCAATGGCTTGTTTAGTCAGGAGCTAACTAGACGCAAACTACCTTCATTAATCGTACAACTCTTAAATTACGAAAAATGCTCACCACTTAACGGCCTAGTGAAATTAGTGACAAACCCTTTAGGTATTATTGCCGACAACTCGTTAATGAAAATGGTTGATAATAGCTTACGTGAAGGAGCACTATATGCTTTTAGTAACAAAGCACAAGAGACATACAACCCTGAAGATTGTGACCAAATGATTAGCTTACTTTGTGACTACTTTTCAGCCGTTAAAAGTACCTTCACAGAAGATTGGGGTAAAAAACCTAAAGAATCGAGGCTTTTTCATGGGGCTGGGATCATCGCTCTCGGCCAGTTATTCGATGAAATATTCTATACATTTGAAATTGATGAATCAGAGACGTCATTTTTTGAATGTGCTAAGAAAAAATTGGAAAGATTAAAGCCATATTGTGTGTGGAGTCATGGGGCTTGGGATTTTGGATTGGATCATGATGGTCAACCTATAATTAGAAAGTGGAATCAAATCCAGAATTTATCGCAGGACATCAACTTGGTAACAGAACACTTAGTGCGCTTATACGACTTACAAGAAAGAGAGGTAATGCTTGTTAAAGGTCAATGAAATATTCGAAACTATACAGGGTGAAGGAGTGTATACAGGCGTGCCTTCGATCTTCCTTCGCTTACAAGGCTGTCCGATTGGTTGTTCGTGGTGTGATACAAAACATACTTGGAAAGTAGAAGCTTGCGACGAAGTTAATCTTCAAAATATGGCAAATAAAGAGCAAGACTCTCCAACTTGGTGTAACACTTCGATTTCGGAATTGGTCAGTTATTTTAAAGCAAACTGGACAGCCAAACACATAGTAATTACAGGCGGGGAACCGTGCATATATGACTTGTCAGAAGTGACCAGTCAACTGGAGTATTTTGGTTTTACTTGTCAAATTGAGACTAGCGGTACATTTGAGATTAAAGCTTCTGATACTACTTGGGTCACCGTTTCTCCTAAGGTCAATATGAAAGGTGGGTTTAAGGTTTTGGGCTCAGCTATAGAGCGCGCTAACGAAATTAAGCACCCAGTAGGGACAGAAAAAGACATTGAGAACCTAAAAAGAATGCTTGAAGACCACTGCACGAGAAATGATGTCGTTGTGGCGTTGCAACCAATTAGTCAAAAAACTAGGGCTACTGAACTATGCATTCGACATTGTATTCTGAACAATTGGCGTTTATCTATCCAAACGCATAAATACCTTCAAATCGCTTAGGAGTATCTGATGAAAAAAGCAGTAGTAGTTTTTAGTGGTGGACAAGACTCTACCACTTGTTTAATTGAAGCGCTCAACGAGTATGATGAAGTCCATGCGATTACTTTTGACTATGGTCAAAGGCATAAGCTTGAGATAGAAGTTGCAAAGTCTATAGCTATTGAGTTGGGGGTAAAGGCTCATAAAGTACTAGATGTATCGTTGCTAAATGAATTGGCTATCAGTTCATTGACTCGTGATGATATTCCGGTTTCTCATGAACTACAGAGCAATGGTTTACCTAATTCATTTGTTCCTGGACGGAATATTCTATTTTTAACTCTCTCCGGTATCTATGCTTACCAAATAGGTGCATCTGCGGTTATTACAGGAGTTTGTGAAACGGATTTTTCTGGCTACCCAGATTGCAGAAACTCATTTGTAAAGGCAATGGAAAGTGCGCTTAAGCAGGGAATGGAGTATGACGTGTCCTTAATAACCCCTCTAATGTGGTTAGATAAAGCTCAAACATGGGCATTAGCCGATAAACTTGGACATTTAGATTTTGTTAGAGAGAAAACCCTAACATGCTATAACGGTGTTATTGGTAATGGTTGTGGTGATTGCCCATCATGTAAGTTAAGAGCTGACGGTTTAGCATCTTACGAACAAAATAAAGCTACTTATTTGAACGAAATCGTCGGTTGAACAAAATGAATGAATTGTCACATGAAGCATATATGGTTAAAGAAGTTCTTGCTGCAGCAGGTCTTGAAACACCTTTGATTGAGCAAACTTTGAATCATGATGAGAAATTTGCAGTTATTGAGAATGCGACAAGAGATATTCTTAACGCACTATCTCTGGATTTGAACGATGACAGTTTGTCTGAGACGCCTAAGCGTATTGCAAAAATGTATGT
>NZ_JBFRLX010000139.1:0-23512 GCF_041470165.1 Vibrio sp. 10N.286.46.A8 | reverse complement strand
GTAAGAGATCCCCAACTCGCTAGTCCCTCGCTCTTGAGGATGACGAAGTGAAATGTTGAAGCTTATGCTTTGATGATATCACTAGCGTAAAGGTGAGAACTGTAGCTCTATTCTCCTGTCATTCTCTAGACTGACGAAGGAAGGAATAGGGAATCTGATTAGGTGAGAGGAAATAAAAAAGGGTTAGCGTAAAAGCCAACCCTTTAGTTTTGTTCGAAGATCGAATCTACTTATAAATGCACAGCATGTTCAAGTAGCTATCCGTCAAGGTCGAAAGTTCTTCTTGTGTATCTACACGTTTCGCTTGGATGAATAGCGAGTAACAAATGCCGTGGAATAGGTTCGCAAGATGTTTAGGGTCGTGATCGTCGCAAACTTCGCCGCGTTCAATCGCTTTGCTAAACATGTTTTGCACTAACATCTGGTTAGTGCGGTTAGTGGTTACAAACAGAGGCCACACTTCATCGCGAGTTGATGCACTCCATTCGAACCATACATTTAACCAATTGCTATCTTGAGCCACTAACGTCACCATTTCAGTCGCAATATTATGTAGATTTTCTTTTGCGTGAATATCTAGGTCAATGTTGTCTGAAAGGAAGTTCGAGAATTGACGAACAACGTGGTTAAGTACTTCATCAACCAGATCTTCACGGGTAGGGAAGTAGTTAAATACTGTTGCTACTGACACCTGAGCGATGTCGGCAATATCAGCGTGTCCACCGCGGCCAATGCCACGGCGAGAGAATACTTCAAGTGCGATTTCCATCAATTGAAGTTTTCTTTTTAAGGGTGAAAGCCTAGTTCTAGGTCTCTTCGTTATTGAGTCCATTTTGTTTTTCCTTGCCAACGAATTTTTATATTAATGATTTTATTATTATTTAAGCCAAGATGAGTGTAATGGTGCATATGTGAATGGTCAATCCCTTGTGCTTGTTTTATAGACAGTTACATCAAACTTGATACATAAAGCGTGATCAGTGTTGATGTGAAAGGATGCGAGTATTGGATAACGCACCAATGCACATTTCATTGAGAATCTAACAGTAAATTCGAACCATAAGGTGGTGTGGGTATTTGAGCAGTGCTAGACTTACGCACAAAATTGAGCGACACAACTGGCGAAAGTGTCAACATTCGTCGCAATCACCAAATAAAATGAGAGCAGTATGAAGCATACAGTTGAAGTCATGATCTCTGAGCAAGAAGTTCAGGATCGAGTGAACGAACTAGGCAAGCAGATCACGGAGCACTACCAAGGTAGCGAAGATCTAGTTTTAGTTGGCTTATTGCGCGGATCTTTTGTCTTTATGGCGGATCTTGCTCGTGCTATCGATTTAACTCACCAAGTGGATTTCATGACGGCCTCTAGCTATGGCAACGGCATGGAAAGCTCACGTGATGTTCGTATTTTGAAAGACCTTGATGATGACATCCAAGGTAAAGATGTTCTACTTGTAGAAGACATTATCGATACTGGTAACACGCTGACTAAAGTAAAAGAAATTCTGAGCCTGCGTGGTCCTAAATCTATCGAAATTTGTACGTTATTAGACAAGCCTTCTCGTCGTGAAGTCATTGTAGACACAAAGTGGATTGGTTTTGAAATCCCAGATGAATTCGTTGTTGGTGTGGGTATCGACTACGCACAAAAATATCGTCACCTACCGTACATCGGTAAAGTTGTACCTCAAGAGTAATAACGACTCTGTTGAACACAAACAAAAAAGGCTCGCAAAACGCGAGCCTTTCTTATATCTATTCTTTCTTATATCTACTGGTTAGACGTTAAGAATTAACCTAGAATTGGAGACGACAGGATTTTATCAAGCGCCGCTAAATGACTGTTTTCTAAAGTATCATTACTTGAGCAACGAACACCAAGATCTTGCAGTTTGCCATTACCAATACCATAAACCACACCGTGGATTTCAATATCTTGCCCACGTTCCCATGCGCTTTGCATGATGGTTGAGTTACCAAGATTGTACACTTGTTCAGCAACGTTAATTTCGCATAACTTGTCACCCCATTGCTCACGAGGCAGAGATTCAATTTGCTTACGGTACTTAAGATAGTTATCGCGTATGTGGAGTAGCCAGTTGTTGATAAGACCCAATTTAGGGTTATCAATCGCTGCGTTAACACCACCGCAGCCGTAGTGACCACAAACAATAACGTGTTTCACTTTGAGTACATCGACAGCGTATTGAACTACTGATAAGCAGTTTAGGTCGGTATGAACTACTTGATTAGCGACATTTCGGTGAACAAACAGTTCGCCAGAATACAAACCAGTGAGACGCTCGGCCGGAACGCGGCTATCTGAGCAGCCTATCCATAGAAAACCAGGGCTTTGACCCTCTTCAAGCGTTGTAAAATACTCTGGTCGTTGAGAGCGAATTTCTTCTGACCATTTAGAGTTGTTTTCAAAAAGCTGTTTAATCTCTGGCATTTTGCGTCTTACATCCCTTAATTAAGAACTCTAACTATACACAATGTTACAAATTCAATCTTGTAAAAACTGTGTCAAATAGTACTCATCTGACGTGTACTAGTCGTTAAAATCATTAACTTAGCGTAAAAGGCATAATCCGAATATAAGAGACGAATAGTGTGATTAAATTAACACTTTCTGAACCGTTGATACATTTGTTAAAGTGATAAGGTTTGTCATTTCATCATCAGGAAGGTGTGTTTTGTTTGGAAGTCGTTTTACGGATATCAATCTCAAAGGAGATATGTTTGGCGGTGTAACTACAGCCATCATCTCATTGCCTTTAGCGTTGGCATTTGGTGTCGCTTCTGGTGCGGGCGCGGAAGCTGGCCTTTGGGGCGCCATCATGGTGGGCCTATTTGCGGCATTGTTTGGTGGCTCAAGCAGCTTGATATCAGAGCCTACCGGGCCGATGACAGTGATCATGACGGCAGTAATGACCAGCATGGTGGCCAAGTACCCTGAAACCGGGATGGCAATGACCTTTACCGTGGTAATGATGGCGGGTGCTTTTCAGATATTACTCGGTACATTAAAGCTAGGAAAGTACGTCACTTTGATGCCATATAGCGTGATATCTGGCTTTATGTCCGGTATCGGCGTGATTCTTGTCATTCTGCAACTTTCTCCTTTGCTAGGGCACGCAGCCCCTTCTGGCGGAGTGATGGGCACACTTTCGGCACTTCCTGATACGCTAGCAAATCTGAAAGTCAGTGAGCTGTTTTTGGGGGTGTTAACGCTTGGTATCCTTTTCGGTTTTCCTGCTAAATATCGTAAGTATGTGCCCGCTCAATTGGTCGCTTTAGTGGCTGTAACGCTCTTATCCGTTATTATCTTTGATACCGATTCTATTCGCCGTATTGGTGAAATTCCCGCAGGCTTACCTTCTCTTGTTATTCCGACTATCAGCTCTGAGCAATTCACCACAATGGTTATCGATGCTTTGGTGCTAGGTACTCTTGGTTGTATTGATACGCTTTTGACTGCGGTTATCGGAGATTCATTGACTCGTAAAGAGCATGATTCAGACAAAGAACTTCGTGGCCAAGGCATTGCGAATATGATTTCTGGTCTGTTTGGTGCGCTACCCGGTGCGGGCGCAACCATGGGCACCGTGACCAACATTCAGGTAGGGGCTCGTTCTCCGCTTTCTGGTGTTATTCGTGCTTTGGTGCTTGCGCTAGTGGTATTGGTTGCGGGAGGCTTAACAGAACCGATCCCTATGGCGGTGTTGGCTGGTATCGCGATGTATGTCGGTTTCAACATCCTTGATTGGAGTTTTATTCAGCGCGCACACAAGGTGAGTTATGCCGGCATGGGTGTCATGTACGGTGTGATGTTATTAACCGTATTCGTTGATTTAATTATTGCGGTCGGGCTGGGCGTTTTTATCTCAAACATTCTGATCATTGAAAGGCTGAGTCGAGAGCAAGCTAGACAAGTTAAGGCGATCAGTGATGGCGATGATGAAGACGATATCCCATTAACTGACAGTGAACGTCAGTTACTGGATAGTGCCAATGGTAAAGTGCTGTTCTTCTACCTTTCTGGGCCGATGATATTCAGTGTTTCAAAAGCGATTTCACGTCAACACTCGAGTATTTCTGATTATGAAGCGATGATCTTAGATCTAACTGATGTGCCTATGATTGATGTTACCGTTGGTTTAGCTCTAGAAAATGCGATTAAAGATGCCCTAGATGCGCAGTGTGAGGTGTACTTATTGTGTCCTAATGAGAATACTCGTCAGCAATTAGAAAAATTCCATGTGATTGACCTTGTGCCGGAATCCAATACTTATCGATTCAGATATGAAGCCCTGACAGCTGCAACAAGCTATGTTGATAGAGATGAACATCAATTTGACTCGGTTTAATCTTCAGCAATAATTTCACATGAGTCAGTTATAGACGCCAAATATAGTATTGGTGATTAATGCCGTTAAGTTAATAACTTAACGGCATTTTTATGTTTACTGAACACTGAATTGCTCTTTACGTACTTAATATTCTTGTTCGCTTTCGAAAGAAAGCCTCACTCGGTATTTGTATTAATCGTTAATCAACGATAAACTTGTTTGCAAAATGGCCGAGTAAACAAGTTTGAGTTAGTTTTCTGCTAGCTCATTTAAGCATTACTCTCTTCCTCAAGCTCGGTCATCAACATCTTATCTATAGCAAATGGCAGTCTATCTCTATGTATGCATTAGAAATTGAGCAACTAAGAAAAACTTATGCAGGGGGCTTTGAGGCTCTTAAGGGCGTGAGTTTACAAGTAGAAAAAGGCGACTTTTACGCACTACTTGGCCCAAATGGTGCGGGTAAATCCACCACCATTGGTGTTATCTCTTCACTGGTTAATAAAACGTCAGGCAAGGTTAAAGTGTTTGGCTACGACATTGATACCGATCTGGAGCTAGCGAAGTTGAACTTAGGTTTAGTCCCGCAAGAGTTTAACTTTAACCCGTTCGAAACGGTTGAGCAGATCGTGCTACAACAAGCCGGTTACTACGGTGTACCGAAAGCTCTTGCTAAAGAACGCGCTAAAAAGTACTTATCTCAGCTCGATTTGTGGGAAAAGCGTGGCGAACGTGCGCGTAACTTATCTGGTGGTATGAAGCGTCGTTTGATGATCGCGCGTGCACTGATGCATGAGCCTCATTTGTTGATTCTTGATGAACCAACGGCGGGTGTTGATATTGAATTGCGTCGTTCAATGTGGGAATTCCTCAAGGAGATCAACGAGAAGCAGGGCATCACCATTATTTTGACTACGCACTATCTAGAAGAAGCGGAAATGCTGTGTCGTAACATTGGTATCATCAATCGTGGTGAGTTGATTGAGAACACCACAATGAAGTCGCTGTTGGGTAAGTTGAGTGCCGAGACCTTTATTCTTGATCTTGAAGAGGGTGCGACTGAACCTAAACTTGAAGGTGTGAATAGCCAAGTGATGGTTAATGGCTCGCTAGAAATCGAAATCGACAAGAATCGAGGTTTGAATACCATCTTTGATCAATTGAGTGAGCAGCAGGTAAAAGTTCTCTCTATGCGTAACAAAGCAAACCGCCTAGAAGAGCTATTTGTGAGTATCGTCCGTGAGGGGAATAAATAATATGTACAGCCTATATTGGACCGCTTTCTGCAGCTTGTTGACCAAAGAGATCAATCGCTTCACGCGTATCTGGGTGCAAACTCTGGTACCGCCAGCGATTACCATGACGCTTTACTTCATCATCTTCGGTAACCTGATTGGTGCGCGTATTGGTGAAATGAACGGCTTTAGCTACATGGAATACATTGTGCCCGGTCTGATCATGATGTCGGTGATCACCAACTCATATTCCAACGTTGCTTCATCGTTCTTTAGTGCCAAATTCCAGAAGAACATTGAAGAGCTGCTTGTAGCGCCTGTTCCTAACTACGTGATTATCGCCGGCTTCGTAATGGGCGGCGTGGTGCGTGGCTTGTTAGTGGGCACTATCGTCACCTTTGTATCGCTGTTCTTTGTTGACCTTCAAGTCGACCACTGGGGCGTGATCATTGCGACGGTATTTCTCACGTCGGTTGTGTTTGCTCTGGGTGGTTTGATCAACGCGGTATTCGCACGTACGTTTGATGATATTTCTATTATCCCAACCTTCATTTTAACGCCGCTGACGTATCTCGGTGGTGTTTTCTACTCGATCAGTCTATTGCCTGAATTCTGGCAAGGTGTATCGAAGTTGAACCCTATCGTGTATATGGTAAACGCGTTCAGATATGGCTTTTTGGGTGTGTCTGATGTGGGTATTGTGACGTCGTTTGGCGTACTAGGTGTGTTTATTGTCGTGCTGTATGGCATTGCACATTACTTAGTTACAAAGGGGATCGGCTTACGTAGTTAACTTTTGGTTATCCAGGAGCTATTAGTTATCCAGGAACTATTAATTATCCTGAATCGCAGGCAAAGAAAAAGGTCGATATTACATCGACCTTTTTTATGTTTTTCATTTGTGCTTTGCGGTAGAACCTGGTTTACGTAAAGAGAAGAAAGCGATTACTCAGCAGTTTCTTCTTTCACTTCTTCTTTCGTTTCCGAGACCAAATCTAAAACTTGGTTGTCGATAAGGCGAGTCTTACCTAGGAAAGCCGACATTAGAATCACTGCTTGAGTCGATTCTGAAGTGATTGCTTGCAACGTTTTCACATCACAAATGAATATTTCATCCGGTTGTAGGTCTGCTGCGCGCAGTTGGTCTGTTGCATCTTCAATGACAGACGCGTAATCATCACGACCACCACGAATAGCACTGCTGATCCAACGCATAGTGCGCGCTAGAACTGGAGCTCGCTGACGTTCGTCAA
Source organism: Vibrio sp. 10N.286.46.A8 (assembly GCF_041470165.1). Taxonomy (NCBI): domain Bacteria; kingdom Pseudomonadati; phylum Pseudomonadota; class Gammaproteobacteria; order Vibrionales; family Vibrionaceae; genus Vibrio; species Vibrio sp. 10N.286.46.A8. The sequence goes on along the minus strand of NZ_JBFRLX010000139.1, from coordinate 16,669 downwards.
TCGTTAGGTTGCTATTGCGAGAGCTCATGGCTAAACCATCCATTTCACGAACAGTCGCTACGCCCACAACTTCAATGTCTAGCGCTAAGTCAGTTGTCATCTGGCGAATCACAGCAAGTTGTTGGAAATCTTTCTCACCGAAGCATGCAAAGTCTGGCTGAACGATATTAAACAGTTTCGTGACAATTGTTGATACACCGCGGAAATGACCTGGACGAGAGGCACCTTCAAGCATATGAGATATACCAGGGACTTCAACAAACGTCTGTTTGTCCAATCCATCTGGGTACATCACCTCTGGTGTTGGCGTAAAGACTAACTCAACACCTTCGCCTGTTAGTTTGTTTAAATCGGCTTCTAACGTACGAGGGTAGTTATTTAGGTCGTCGGCGCGATCAAACTGCATTGGGTTAACAAAAATGCTTACAACAACAATGTCAGCCAGTTCACGAGCTTTCTTGACCAGAGTTAGGTGACCTTCATGTAGGTTTCCCATTGTTGGGACAAAAGCAACCGTACGTCCATCACGCTTAAACTGTTTAATCTGCTCACGAAGAGCCGCTATCTCAGCAAAAGTTTGCATAGTTACTCCTAAGCGATTGTATGAGCATCATCAGGGAAAAGTGCGCTCTCTACTTCTTCTTTGTATAGAGCGACGGCTTTACGCATATCACCTGTTTCAGCTAGGAAATTCTTAGAGAATTTCGGCATGTAGTTCGCAGAAATACCGAACATGTCATGCATAACCAAGATCTGACCATCGGTAACATTACCTGCGCCGATACCGATAACTGGTACGTCACAAGCTTCTGTAATTCTTTTTGCTAATGAAGCTGGTACACATTCAAGAAGAACGATTTGAGCACCTGCATTTTGTAGTGCTAGCGCATCAGCAACCATTTTATCGGCTTGCTCGTTGTCACGACCTTGAACTTTGTAACCACCAAAAATGTTTACCGATTGAGGCGTTAAGCCTAAGTGTGCACATACTGGTACAGCACGTTCTGTTAGCATCTTCACAGTTTCAATCAACCAGCTTCCGCCTTCGATTTTCACCATATTCGCACCAGCGCGCATTAAGGTTGCTGCGTTCTCACAGGCTTGCTCTGGTGTGGCGTAACTCATGAATGGCATGTCAGCCATAAGAAGACAGTTTGGGCTACCGGCACGCACTGAGCGAGTATGGTAAGCAATATCTTCAACGGTTACTGGTAATGTATCGTTACGACCTTGTAGAACCATGCCAAGTGAGTCACCGACAAGTAGAACTGGCATATCTTGGCTTTCGAATAATTGAGCAAAGCTCGCATCATAAGCTGTCGACGTCGCGAATTTACGGCCTTCTTGTTTGCACTTGATCAGGTCGTTAATGGTTACTTTTTTCATTGATTTTCCTTAATGCGCTTGGCTATTGCTGCCAAACATTGAGCCCGTTCTTATCTACTATTTTTAGTAGTTCTGTCAGCTCAGTCCCATCAGGGAGTTGTAAACTTGGTGCGATTTCAGCAAGCGGGTAGAGCACAAACTCTCTTTCTTTCATTCCGTAATGAGGAACGGTTAAGCGCTCTGAATCGATCACCTCATTGCCGTATAACACGATATCGAGATCCAAGGTTCTTGGCCCCCAACGCTCGTCTTTACGGACGCGCCCTTGCTCTTGCTCGATCTTTTGAGTGCAATCAAGCAGTTCAATTGGCGTTAATTCTGTTCTAATTGCTACTACCGCGTTGATGTAGTCGGGTTGGTTTTGCGGCCCCATTGGAGTGCTACTATATAGCTGTGAGGTCGCAACAAACGTTGTTCGCGGAAGATTCTTTAGCGTTTCGATAGCCAAGTTTGCTTGGCTAACGGGGTCGGCAAGATTACTGCCGACCGCAATGTAAGCCGTTATCATTCTGATTGCTTACTCTTTTTGTTCCTGTAAGTCTTACGGCGGCGATGACCCGACTTTGATGGTGCTGCTACGTCATTAGCCATCGCTTGACGCATATTGCGTCCTGCTGTCTGATAACGTTCCCACCATTTTGCTAGTTCTTTGGTTTCGCCACCTTCAATTTCGCCACGCATTTCTAGGAAATCGTAGCCAGCACGGAACTTATTGAGTTCCATCAGGCGAACGGCACGTTTACCGTTGCGGCGAGGCAGTCGTAGTTGCAGTTGCCAAACTTCGCGAATGGTTGCGGTATGGCGACGAGGAATCGCAATTGATTTTACTTGTCGATCAAGAATGATGTTACTTGCTTCCATGATCGCATCGTAGTGCGCCATACCCTGTTCAGCGACAAGCTTGTCTGCCAACTTGTTCATTGGGTACCAAAGCATTGCAGCAAACATAAACGCGGGGTTTACTCGCTTGCCATCTTCGATACGAAGGTCAGTCGAGTCGAGTACCAAATCAAGCATTTGCTCGGTATGTGAGTCGTAGCCTTCTGTGAAGTGCTCCGCTACGGAAGGGAACATCTGCTGGAACAGGTTGTATTCACGCATCAAGTGGTAGGTTTCTAAACCGTGACCTGATTGCAGTAATTTTAGAGACTCTTCGTAAAGGCGCGCTGCTGGGATATCTTTTAGAAGATGTGCCAACTCTTCAATTGGGTCGGCTGTATCTTCCTCAATATCAAAATCCAGTTTAGCGGCGAAGCGCATTGCGCGTAGCATGCGTACTGGGTCTTCGCGGTAACGCGTTTCTGGGTCGCCAATCAGGCGGATCAGCTTATCTTCTAAATCTTCTACCCCACCCGCGTAATCGTGGATGCTGTAGTCTGCAATGTTGTAGTACATCGCATTGATTGTGAAGTCACGACGTTCTGCATCTTCATCAACATTGCCGTACACGTTATCGCGTAGCAACATACCTTCGTCAGATTGCGCAGAAACGTTTTTCGATGGCTCTTGGTGGTGACCACGGAAAGTTGCTACTTCAATGATGTCACGACCAAACATGATATGTGCCAAGCGAAAACGTCGACCGATAAGGCGACAGTTTCTGAATAGGTGCTTGATTTGCTCTGGCGTTGCGTTGGTCGCGATATCAAAATCTTTTGGCTGAGAGCCCAATAAGATGTCGCGTACACCACCACCGACTAGAAATGCGTCAAAACCCGCACCATTCAGGCGATATAACACTTTAAGTGCATTGTCGCTGATCTGCTTGCGTGAAATATTGTGCTCTTGACGAGTATAAATATTCAGAGCTAATTCGTGGAATCCGCGTTGTTCGCTTGGGGTATTGTCGTTTGTATTCATTAGTTTATAACAAAGTAGGTATCGCCAGCTTTGTTTTTCTCTTAGTCCAAAGTGGTAGTGCAGAGTTTAATTGCGGCTAATAATAGCTTAGCGCGAGCCATTTGAGAACATCGTCTGCTTAGTCACAGGTATTTGTTACGGTATTTTTATGTATCGTTATTGCGATTTGCCGTTAGTTTCGAACTCATTGCTGTGCTCTTTTTGTAAACTATCAGGTAACTGATTGACGTTCCATTGCTGGCAGCCCCACAATAAAACTTCATCCATTGACGCCTCGCAAAGAGCACTCGGGATATTAAAACCTAAGAATCGCATCGCGTTGATCAACGTCGGTTTTGGGTTGTCGAGATCTATCGCGGTGGCATGATTTTGTTTTGACAGTTTATTCCCCAAACCATCAGTTGCCAATGGTAAGTGCAAGTAGCTCACGTTTTTTTGCTTGAGCGTCTTATACAAACTGATTTGTCGACCTGTTGGTTCTATCAGATCTGCACCTCTAACGACTTCTGTTACCCCTTGTTCGATGTCATCAAGGACAACTGCCAAGTTATAGGCAAACAACCCATCTCTGCGTTTGATAATAAAATCTTCTTCAGCCAATGCTTTGGGAATTTGAATCGTGCCGTGACGAACATCGTCAAAGGACTCGATGGGAAAGTCCATACACAAGCGCACCGCCTGTTCGCCTGAATCAACCAAACCTTTGTCTCGGCAGTGACCACTATAAAACCCACCCAAGGACTTTATCTGCTTACGGGTACATTGACAGTAGTAGGCCTGATTGTCAGTGACCCATTGATCAATTTGAGCTTGATATAGGTCATGACGCTGGCTTTGATAAACGACTTCACCGTCCCAATACAGGTGGTAAGCCTCAAGCGTCTTAAGAATGAGGTCTGCAGCGCCAGCCATTTCTCTTGGCGGATCTAGGTCTTCCATACGAACTAACCATTGTCCTTGGTTAGATTTCGCTTGAAAGTAGCTACCAAGAGCAGCAACCAGTGAGCCAAAATGAAGAGGACCTGACGGTGATGGTGCAAAGCGTCCGATATAATTCATGAGTGAGAAACCTAATCTTGATGGTACCGCAGTAGCCGATTCTTAAGACGTTTGGCGATTAGTTTATCGCTATCAACAACGATATAAACCGCTTTTTAAAACAAACAAAAAAGGGAGCCAAAGCTCCCTTTCTTTACATCCGCAAGAATTAACCTTGCATCTGTTTCTCTTTGATCTCTGCAAGTGTTTTACAGTCAATACAAAGGTCAGCAGTTGGACGAGCTTCAAGACGACGAATACCAATCTCGACACCGCAAGAGTCGCAGAAGCCGAAATCGTCTTCTTCGATCTTATCTAGTGTCTTCTCAATTTTCTTGATAAGACGGCGCTCACGGTCACGGTTACGTAACTCTAGGCTGAATTCTTCTTCTTGAGAAGCTCGGTCAACAGGATCTGGAAAATTCGCTGCTTCGTCCTGCATGTGGTGCACAGTACGATCAACTTCTTCCCTGAGCTGGTTGCGCCAAGCTGATAAAATTTTTGTAAAATGTTCCGTTTGCTCAGGTGACATGTACTCTTCACCTGTCTTTGCTTGGTACGGTTCAACACCTGCGATGGCTAGGATGCCTAGCGCTTTTTTCTTAGATTCTGGCATACAGCATCTCCTATTTACACCTAGTCAACTGCAAAGCAGCTAATTTTAAGGCGGGTATCTATAGCAGAAAGAACGAATGGTGGCAAATACTCTTGTTAAAACTTGCAATCAATGTGAATAGTTCAGCATTTTTGCTTAGCTATTGATAAATTCAACGGCTTGTTTTAGTTGTATTTGAGTACTGCTGAGCTCTGCTTTATAGCAAAGCACTTCAACTCCAGCGTCTTGTGCTTGTTTTAGTAATAACGAATATTTGGCGTCTATATGGTGTGCCGCAGACACTTTTTCAATGCCTGAATGTAAAACAGTGAATAAAAGTACGGCTCTACTTCCAGATTCGACCATTTCTGTGAGTTCTCGCAGATGTTTTTGGCCTCTAGTTGTCACTGCATCAGGGAAAAAACCTTGCCCTTCGGTCGACGCTTGTTGTTTAGTTGATATTTGTTGCTTAGTTGACACTTCTTCGTCGAGCAAAGTGACGCTTTTTACTTCGATATAGCAAGGCGGCTTTTCGTTATCTTCAAGCAGAATGTCAATGCGACTATTCTCACTGCCATATTTCACTTCGGTTCGTAACGCGTTATAACCTAAGAGTTCAACTATAGTCCCATTTTCAATTGCTTCCACCGCTAGCTGGTTTGCCCGCGCAGTATTTACACAAATACGGTGACCTTTGTCTGTTTCTGAGATCTCCCAGCTGTTTGGGTACTTTCTTTTTGCATTGTCTGACGTTGAGTACCACACCGTATTGCCAGGAGTCGCACATCCTGTCATCGCTCCGGTGTTAGCGCAGTGGATAGTACGCTCGCTGCCGTCTGGAAGTTGGATGTCAGTGAGAAAGCGTTTATAGCGTTTAATAAGAGTCGCTGGCTCTAATGGAGGATTGAAGTGCATATTACTTATTTAGAGAGGTAGGTTTTTATGTACAATGTTGCCAACATTACACCACAAGGTTCACCCATTGCCACAACTGCCCATAGAAGCTGTGATGCCAGATCTGCTCGCTGGCGTACAAACACACACTCAACTTATTCTAAAGGCCGCTCCCGGTGCCGGTAAGTCAACATTCTTCCCTTTACAGTTGGTTAAAACTAATGCTGTTCAAGGCAAAATCATTATGCTTGAACCAAGGCGTTTGGCTGCAAGGAATATTGCTACTTACTTAGCGAGCCAACTAGGAGAGAAAGTGGGAGAGAGCATAGGTTATAGGGTTCGTGGTGAATCTAAAACCAGTAGTGCGACTCGCTTGGAAATCGTGACTGAAGGGATCATGACGAGAATGATCCAAACCGACCCTGAATTGACTGGGGTTGATATGGTGATCTTTGATGAATTTCATGAACGCAGCATTCACGCAGATACTGCATTGGCGTTTAGCTTGGAGATCCAAGATGCGCTGCGTGACGATCTAAAAGTGGTGGTGATGTCGGCAACCTTAGATCAACACGCTCTGCAATCTTTGTTACCTGATGCCAAGTATGTTGAATCGCAAGGCCGAACTTTCCCTGTCGACTTCCGCTATCAGCCATTAGGCTCGAATGAATATTTAGCACCTAAGATGGCCAACGTGATTCGTTCTCTGATGGAGAAAGAATCGGGTTCACTTTTGGCTTTCTTACCGGGTGTCTCGGCGATAAAACAAGTGGAATCACAACTTGGGCAACTTGTCAGTGATATTGACGTGTGTCCGTTGTATGGCCAATTGAGTTTTGAACAGCAGCAGAGAGCGATCGCGCCATCGGTGAAAGGGCGTCGAAAAGTGGTATTAGCCACTAACATTGCGGAAACTTCTTTGACGATTGAGGGGATTCGTTTAGTGGTTGATTCGGGGTTAGAACGAGTTGCAAAGTTTGATTTGAAAACCGGTATTACCAAGCTTGAACAAGTGAAAATTTCGCAGTCTTCTGCTGAGCAAAGAGCGGGTCGTGCTGGGCGAATCGAAGAAGGCTTATGTGTTCGCTTGTACAGCGAAACACAGCTTATGCAGCAACCTGCTGTACCAGAACCTGAAATTCTTCATTCTGATTTGTCTTCGTTGGTGTCTGAATTGACGCAATGGGGCGCTGCGAGTGCTGATGAACTGCAATGGTTAGACGTTCCACCAAAAGCTTCAACAGAACAAGGTAAGCAACTCTTACAAAACCTGGAACTGTTAGACGCTAATGGGCAGTTCACTCCGCTCGGTAAGCAAGCCCAGCGCCTAGGCATTGAGCCGCGTATCGCTAGTATGCTGATCAAAGCTCAGCAAAATAGTCCAGCCTTGTTGAATGTCGCGATTGTTGCTGCCGCTTTACTTGAAGAGCCAGAGCGCAATGTGACGGATATTCAGCATTCGTTGCATCGACTGAAGCAAAGAAAACACTCAAAAAATAGCGTGGTGATGCAGCGAGCGAAAAGTCTCGCCAGCAAACTCAATCATCACTTAGATTTGTCACAAGTTGACGAATCATTGCTACCATTAGTGCTTTGTTTTGCATTCCCAGACCGAATTGCACAAGCGAGAAGTGCGACTGGCTGTGCATTTCGTCTTGCCAATGGCCATGGAGCCGAGGTTCGTGATGATGATCCGCTGGCAAACAACGAATACATCGTGGTGATTGATTTGATGCGTACGGCAGGGCGAGCCAGTCAGATCTTTTTAGCGACACCGATTGATATAGTGCAGCTTGAGGCTTCATTCTCCGGTCTTTTTACACGCGAAGATTATGCGGATTGGGATGAAAAACGCGGTCGCTTGGTTGCTGAAGAAAGAGTATTACTGGGTAAGCTGATTATCAGCACTAAAGCTTTGCCAGAGCCTGATTCCGATCAGATAAGCCAAGCGTTACTGAATTACATCGCTCGACGCGGACTTGAAAGTTTAAATTGGACGGCTTCTGCTAAACAGCTGGTTGAACGCGTGCGCTGTGCTGAGTTGTGGCTGCCTGAACAGCAATGGCCTCAAATGGATGAAGCGAGCTTATTGCGCGAACTTGATGAGTGGCTTTTACCTTATTTGAATGGTATCAAGTCGGCAAAAGGACTGACGAGTATCTCGGTCGAGCAAGCATTGTCCGCTTATCTTGGCTGGCCTCTGAATCAAGAAATAGATCAATGGCTACCGACTAATTACCTGATGCCAACGGGCAGTAAGAAGTCGATTCGATATCAATATCAATCTGAGCCAATGATCTCTGTTCGAATGCAGGAAGTCTTTGGTGAGCAAGATTCCCCCTTGATTGCCCAAGGGCGTAAAAAGGTGGTGCTTGAGTTGCTTTCTCCTGCGCAACGACCACTGCAAATTACTCAGGATTTAGCCGGCTTTTGGGCTGGCGCGTACAAAGAAGTACAAAAAGAGATGAAAGGCCGTTACCCAAAACATCCTTGGCCGGATGACCCTGCTAATCATGTAGCAACCACTAAAACTAAACGACAGTTGAACCGATGATGACCAAAATGTTAACGCCGAAAAAGGCACCACCTAAAAAAGCGCCAGCAAAGAAGTCACCAGCGACCAAAGCCAAGCCTAGAAAGCCAAGAGCAGCAGCGAAAAAGACTAAACCTAAGGCTAAGCCGTCTGGCAAGAGAGGTTGGTTGAAGGTTCTGTGGGGCATTTCTTGGAAAGCTGGCTTAGCACTTGCCGCATTGCTGTTGTTCGTCGGTATTTATCTGGATTCAGTGGTTAAGCAGCGTTTTGAAGGTCAGCTTTTTGATCTGCCAACCGTTGTTTATGCTCGTGTGTTGGATCTGTCTCCGGGGACTGCGGTGAGTTTGATACAGGTTAAGAATGAACTGGATGTACTTAATTACCGTAAAGTGAATTCTCCTCGCCACCCAGGTGAGTACTCTTCTTCTTCAACCAAGATTGAAATGATTCGTCGTCCGTTCGAGTTTGTCGACGGGCCGGAAGCGGATCGTCATGTGATGCTGCATTTCAACGGTAACGAGTTAACTCGTATACAGTCGCTAGAGAAGAAAGGCGACATGGGCTATCTACGTGTTGAACCGAAAATGCTGGGTATGCTTGAAAAAAGTAACGATGAGCAACGCCTGTTCTTAAAACGTAATCAGTTCCCAGAAGTGATGGTTGATGCTTTATTAGCAACTGAAGACCGAAGCTTCTATCAACACGATGGGGTATCGCCATTAGCAATCGCTCGTGCAATGGTCGTTAACGTCAAAGCTGGGCGAACGGTACAGGGTGGTAGTACGCTGACACAACAGTTGGCAAAGAACCTATTCCTGTCCAGTGAGCGTACACTGTGGCGTAAGGTTCGTGAAGCCTACATTGCGCTTATCTTGGACCATCGTTACAGCAAAGACCGTATTCTAGAGGCTTACTTAAACGAGGTTTACCTTGGGCAAAATGGTGGGCAAGCGATTCATGGCTTCGGTTTAGCGTCTCGTTTGTATTTCGGTCAACCTATTCAAGAGCTCCGCATCGATCAACTAGCATTGCTGGTGGGTATGGTGAAAGGACCGTCGTATTACAATCCGGTTCGTTACCCTGAGCGTGCTAAGACTCGACGCGATCTGGTTCTTCGCTTATTGATGCAGCAAGACATATTAACTCCGCGACAATACGAAGAAGCGGCGAGTCGTGATTTGGATATTCAAGACAACCCACGTATTGCTAGTCGTCAGCCAGCTTACTTCCAGCAAGTAAACATTGAGCTTAAGAAGTATGTAGGCGATCGATTTGAAGCGAAAAAAGGGATTCGAGTCTTTACCTCTCTGGATCCCGTTTCCCAAGACAAGTTAGAAAAGTCGATTGCTCGTAAAGTGCCTGATTTATCGAAAACGGCAGGTAACAAACTGGAAGCCGCAGCTATTGCCGTGGATCGCAATACTGGTGAAATTCGAGCGATGGTCGGCGGTAAACGTACCGGTTACGATGGTTTTAACCGTGCTTTGAACGCGAGTCGCCCTATTGGTTCTTTGGTTAAGCCTGCAATCTACTTAACCGCATTGGAACAACCTCAGAAGTATACGTTGGCGACAACATTGAAGGACACCCCACTGAGCTTGAAAGGCAGTAAGGGCAGCGTATGGAGCCCAAGAAACTTCGATCGTAAGTTCCGTGGCGATGTGCCCTTGTATGTGGCGCTTTCTAAGTCTTATAACGTACCTACCGTTCGTTTAGGGATGCAGTTAGGCATTGATAGCGTCTCGGATACCATTGGAAAGCTGGGTGTCGATAAAAATGAGATTCGCCCAGTACCGTCGATGTTTTTGGGTTCGTTCTCACTGACTCCGTTCCAAGTTGCTCAGATGTACCAAACCATTACCAACTCTGGTCGCATTGCGCCTTTGTCTGCACTTCGTTCTGTTGTTGATAATGATGGCGAAGTTCTGTATCAATCGATTCCTCGTGTATCGCAAAGCGTTGACCAGCAGGCAGCTTGGTTAACAACCTATGCGATGAAGCGGGGTGTATCGGAAGGTACAGGTCGTTTCTTACAAGGTCAGTTTGCATGGGCGGGATTAGCCGGTAAAACGGGCACAAGTAATGACAGTCGAGACAGTTGGTTTGTTGGTATTGATGGTCGTGAAGTCACGACGATTTGGTTAGGCCGAGATGATAATAAACCGACTAAACTAACCGGTTCTAGCGGTGCGTTGCGTGTCTATGCCGATTATCTGAAGCAAAGAACGCCTGAACAACTATTACTGCCTTGGCCAACAGGAATTGCGACCGCTAGCTTTACTCGAACTTCTGAAGGGGCGTTAGAGTTTGACTGTGGTGGTACAGTCAAATTGCCGGTCTGGGATGAAAGTGGCAGCATTAAAAAGGGCTGTGAAAGTCAACCAAAACAGTGGCTAAAGAAGCTTTTTCAGTGGTAAAGTCATAACAGAAAAGAATGACAAGGATAGTTTAGATAATGATTTCTCGTTGGTTAGTGAGTAGCTTGGGTATTGTCGGTACTGTGATCAGTTTTCAACTGTTTGCCGCTACTGCAGCACAGGTTGATTCATCAGAACATGTTGAACTTAAACAAGCTCATAAAAGGCCAACCGTTGCTGTCGTTCTTGCTGGTGGTGGGGCAAAAGGTGCAGCTCACATCGGTGTGCTTAAAGCTCTAGAAGAGATGCAAATTCCGGTTGATTACATTACCGGTACCAGCATGGGCGCATACGTTGGTGGTCTTTATGCGACAGGGATGAGCGCTGATGAGATCGAGAGCTTTATTTATACGGTTGATTGGAATCGTGGTTATCGCGATCGCGTTAACCGTAGTGATCGCCGTGTGCGAGACAAAGAATATGAAGACCGTTATCAACTGAATACCGATCTCGGTTTAGGTTGGGGCGAAATCAAAGCCAGAAAAGGTGTGGTTCAAGGTCAGAATATGTTGCGTATTCTGCGCGAGACCACTGGTAATTTATCTCCCCTCGATTCTTTCGACAGCCTCGCTATTCCATATCGCTCTGTCGCAACCGATATTATCGACCTTGAAGAAGTCGTGATCGATCATGGTCACCTTGTTGATGCGATGATGGCGAGTATGTCAGTACCTGGAGCACTTCCTCCTTATGAAGTTGATGGGCGAATGTTGGTCGATGGTGGTGTCACCAATAACATGCCTGTTGATGTTGCTAGAGCGATGGGTGCTGACATAGTTATTGCGATTGATATCAGTACTAACTACAAAAGCAAAGAAGACTTCACTAACTTTTTAGCCGCAGCAGACCAACTCTCTAATTACCTTGTTCAACGCAGCACTCAAGAGCAAGCCGCGACGTTAACAGACGATGATTTTTTCTTACGTCCTGATGTTGGGCAAATGGAGACCACCGAGTTCGATAAAATGCCGACGGCTTATCATGCTGGATACGAAGCAACAAGGCAGTATACGGATCAGCTTTCTAAGTTGGCGCTCTCTAACGCAGACTATCAAAAGTATATTGATCAGAAACAGCAAGCTCGAAAGCAGCTAAAACATGGCGACCAGACTGTCGTTGATAGAGTTATTATTAACAACAACACCCACTATTCAGATAAGTTGATCGAAAATCGTTTAAACCTCGATTCTGGTCAGGTTATTAAAACCAGTGAAATCGAATCTAAAGTGAAAGATCTTTATGCCTTAGATCGGTTCGAGTTGGTTACTTATGAATTTGAAAATGTTGATGGCGAGGATCAACTGCTGGTCGATGTGAATGAAAAATCTTGGGGGCCAAATTACCTCAATTTTCGATTTTTTCTTGAAGATGATTTCTCGACTACCAGCCAGTATTCGCTCGGTGTTTCTGCCAACTTTACTGACATTAACAAACATGGCGCAGAGTTAAGAACCAATCTTGAAATGGGTACTGACAAACGCATTGAGGCGGAACTCTTCTCACCATTCTTTTCGAGTCAAAAGTTGTTCACATCTGTGTCTATTGCTTACAGCAACCAGAATCGAAACCTGCCAGCAGGAATCGGCGAGATTGGAGAACCTACACTGGATGCAACCAAAGACTACTTACCAATGTCTTATCAAGAGTATCTGAGTGAATTTGCATTGGGCTATCAACCGACATTGTGGCAAGAGCTGAAATTTGGTGCACGTTATACAGATGGCAGTATTGAGGTGGCATCATTACCTTCACTAGGAAGTGGTGGCTATAAACGTATTGGTGCCTTTGCCAGTTATAGATTGGATACTTTGGATAACTTCAGTCTTCCTACCGAAGGTTATTTTGTCGATTTAGAGTACCTTATCTCTCATGACGATTTTGAGAATGAGAGCTCTAATGGTGGTTCAGATTTCTCTTCTGAGAGTGATACAGTCTTTGAACTTTCGGCCAATTTTATGGCAGCACAAAGCATTGAAAAGCATACTTTAGTCGCAAAGGTTGATTACGGCATCGTAGAAAGTAAAAACTCAGTCTTTCCGATTGATCCGAAAGAGCTAGGAGGGTTCCTTAATCTATCCGGTATTCCAAGAAATAGTTTGATCGGTCAGAACTTAGCTTACACCAGTTTGATCTACCGTTATAAGTGGTTTGAAAATGACTTCGGCCTCTTTGAATCACCGTTCTACGTGGGCGCCTCTATTGAACATGGTGGTGTTTGGTCGAACAATGACTTAAAACTGGATGAAGCTCCAATGTATACTGCAGGCTCTGTTTTTGCGGGTGTCGACTCACCCATCGGGCCGATCATATTAGCTTATGGTCGAACCGAAGATAACTTTGATTCGGTGTACCTGATTGTCGGTACTTCCTACAAATAATCATGCGTAGAGTCACCGTTTAACTGCGTAAATAGGCAAAAATAGTGGGACTTTCGTCTTAACTTGCTATGTTGGTCAAAATGATAAGATTTTAATTTAACGTTAAATTTGCTATTCTACCGCCCACAGTTTGGCCTCTATGATGCCGCTCATCAATACAAATTGAATGACAAAAATGGCAATGGAGAGCCAAGTTTCCAAGGATGTTCGCTTCTTTATTTTACTAATAATTATGAAGGTAAGAAGTGAACCGCAATGAGAGGAAAAAAGTCGTGCTTGAAGCCTACCGTAAACACGTCGAAGAACGTGCCGCCGAGGGAGTTGTCCCAAGACCACTAGATGCTGAGCAAGTCGCTGGCCTAGTTGAACTTCTAAAGAATCCACCTCAAGGTGAAGAAGAAATCATTCTTGACCTACTAGAAAATCGCATTCCACCGGGTGTAGATGAAGCTGCTTACGTAAAAGCTGGCTTCCTTACGGCTATCACTAAAGGTGAAGTAGCTTCTCCACTAGTAAGCAAAGCAAAAGCTGCACAACTGCTTGGTACTATGCAAGGTGGTTACAACATCGAGTCTCTAGTGTCTCTGTTAGACGATGCTGAGCTTGCTCCAATCGCAGTTAAAGCCCTGTCTCATACTCTACTGATGTTCGATGCGTTTTACGATGTAGAAGATAAAGCGAAAGCAGGTAATGCTTCAGCACAACAAGTACTTCAATCTTGGGCTGATGCTGAATGGTTTACAGCGAAAAACAAAGTAGCGGAAAAGATCACCGTTAAAGTATTTAAAGTTACCGGTGAAACTAACACTGATGACTTATCACCAGCGCCTGATGCATGGTCACGTCCTGATATCCCAGTGCACGCGAAAGCGATGCTGAAGATGGAACGTGATGGCATTACTCCTGATGAACAGGGTAGCGTTGGTCCAATCAATCAAATTGAAGAAATGCAAAAAGACGGCATTCCACTGGCTTACGTTGGTGATGTTGTTGGTACAGGTTCTTCACGTAAATCGGCAACAAACTCAGTACTTTGGTTTATGGGTGAAGATATCCCATTCGTACCAAACAAGCGTACTGGCGGTGTTTGTCTGGGTGGTAAAATTGCACCAATCTTCTACAACACAATGGAAGATTCAGGCGCACTACCCATTGAACTGAACGTACAAGACATGAACATGGGCGATGTCATTGATATCTACCCGTACGAAGGTGTTGTTCACAAGAACGGTTCTGTGATTTCAAACTTTGAGCTAAGCAAAGTACTTCTTGATGAAGTGCGTGCTGGTGGCCGTATTCCACTGATCATTGGTCGTGGCCTAACGGGTCGTGCTCGTGATGCTCTAGGCCTAGCTGAAACCGATCTGTTTGCTAAACCAATCGATCCTTCTGCTTCTGATAAAGGCTACACATTAGCTCAGAAGATGGTAGGTAAAGCGTGTGGCGTTGAAGGTGTGCGTGCGGGTCAGTACTGCGAACCTAAAATGACGACAGTGGGTTCTCAAGATACTACGGGTCCTATGACGCGTGATGAGCTGAAAGATCTGGCTTGTCTTGGCTTCTCTGCGGATCTTGTGATGCAGTCTTTCTGTCACACATCTGCATACCCGAAACCAGTTGATGTAAACACTCACCATACACTGCCTGATTTCATCATGAACCGTGCAGGTGTTTCACTTCGTCCGGGTGATGGTGTTATCCACTCATGGTTAAACCGTATGCTTCTTCCTGATACTGTAGGTACAGGTGGTGACTCGCATACTCGTTTCCCTCTAGGTATTTCATTCCCTGCTGGTTCTGGTTTGGTAGCATTTGCTGCGGCAACAGGCGTTATGCCTCTTGATATGCCTGAATCTATCTTGGTTCGCTTTAAAGGCGAAATGCAACCGGGTATCACACTACGTGACCTAG
Organism: Vibrio sp. 10N.286.46.A8; assembly: GCF_041470165.1. Taxonomy (NCBI): domain Bacteria; kingdom Pseudomonadati; phylum Pseudomonadota; class Gammaproteobacteria; order Vibrionales; family Vibrionaceae; genus Vibrio; species Vibrio sp. 10N.286.46.A8. Next base: position 1,657 of record NZ_JBFRLX010000139.1, on the reverse strand, counting down.
TACATGCAATTCCGCTTTACGGTATCAAGCAAGGTCTACTAACGGTAGAGAAAGCAGGAAAGATCAATGAGTTCTCTGGTCGTGTACTAGAAATTGAAGGTGTTGAGCACCTGTCTGTTGAGCAAGCATTTGAACTTTCAGATGCATCAGCTGAGCGTTCTGCGGCTGGTTGTACGGTTAAGCTATCTCAAGAGTCTATCGATGAGTACCTGAACTCGAATATCGTTATGCTTAAGTGGATGATCGCTGAAGGTTACGGTGATGTTCGTACGATTGAGCGTCGTATTACCGCAATGGAAGAGTGGTTAGCGAACCCTGAGTTGCTATCTGCTGATTCAGATGCGGAATACGCACACGTTATCGAGATTGATCTTGCTGACATCGATCAACCAATCCTATGTGCACCAAACGATCCAGATGATGCTCGTCTTCTTTCTGACGTTCAAGGCACTGAGATTCAAGAAGTGTTCATCGGTTCTTGTATGACCAACATCGGTCACTTCCGTGCTGCAGGTAAGATGCTAGAAGAGTTTAATGGCTCTTTAAATACTCGCCTATGGGTTGCTCCGCCAACTAAGATGGATAAAGACCAACTGACAGAAGAAGGTTACTACGGCATCTTCGGTCGTGCTGGGGTTCGTATTGAAACTCCGGGTTGTTCATTATGTATGGGTAACCAAGCTCGTGTTGCTGATGCTTCGACGGTTATGTCTACGTCTACTCGTAACTTCCCGAACCGTTTAGGTAATGGCGCGAACGTTTATCTGGCTTCTGCTGAGCTTTCTGCTGTTGGCGCGATTCTAGGTCGTATCCCAACGAAAGAAGAGTACTTAGAGTACGCTGAGAAGATTAATGCAACGGCTGCTGATACATACCGTTACCTGAACTTCCATAAAATGGGTCAGTACACGGAAAAAGCAGACACGGTTATCTTCCAAGAACCAGCTTAATCGTTGACTGAGTAAGATACAGACAGAACGCCTTCTATTCGTAGAAGGCGTTTTTTATGTCTGAATGCTGGACAACGAGCGACTCGATCTCTTGATGACTTCGCTATATACTCTCGCCTCATTTTTTACCCTATCTGTCATTAGTGCGCGGAGCCTTTATGGAATTTGAATTTACACGAAACACTTTAATGGGCGAGTACTATGTAAAGTGCAGCATGGGTCATGAAATTGTTGGCCGCTGGCTTCAAGAAGAGATCGGGAAAGATAAGCAGAAACTGGATCATGTGATGGCGTTGATTGAGCAATCTCGACAAGATCTGAGCAATGAAGTGACGCTACTAGGCAAAGAGATCAGCCTAGCGATCAATGAAGACGACGTAACGATTCAAGAAAATGTGCTAGGGCACGAACAAGAGATGGAAGAGGGCAGTGAGTTCGATTTCTATAATTGTGAAAGCGAAGCAAGCTGCGGAATTGACGATTTCGAGTTGCTCATCGAACGTTGGATTGATTTTTTAGGTTACTAGTTGCTAATGATTTTGCATCGTGAAAGTTTCGTTGCCCAAAACTAGAGCAACGACAATGCAACGCATTAAGATAGTGAAAAGGCCGCACCACATTGGTGCGGCCTTTTTCGTTTCCAAAACGGTATTGTTTCTATTTTATTTAAAATCAACAACTTAAATTTCTGGCACGCTACTTGGATT
>NZ_JBFRLX010000138.1:0-17953 GCF_041470165.1 Vibrio sp. 10N.286.46.A8 | reverse complement strand
ATCTGATGTTTTTCGCAAACTAGCTTCTTAATCTGATACTTTTCCCTTTGGCTGCATTTAATCTGATGTTTTTCACAAGCTAGCTTCTTAATCTGGTGGTTTTGTTCGTTCGGTTCATTAAGCGGTCATGAAATGATCATAAGAAAAGAGTTTTGGATGCTGAATCAGTAGTAAGCCCCTGTAGGCCAGAGATTAACTGTCGCTAAGATGATTGACTAGCCTTACTGGAGCAGAGCACTAGTTAGATTTCGGGTCACCTAATCACCTTCGAAGGTTGCCTTTTAATTGGAATTATATTCGTAAAAACAACAGTATGCAGACTCTGCGAATTATTGATTATGATCTGAATCGAACTGCCTCTTAATAGAACATTGGTTATTCGTAATCTTCTAGATCAACGTATTCAACTTTAGATAAGGATTATGTTCTACTGGATCTGATTCAAGATGCTTAGCTATGGAGTGAAATTAACTGGCAACCGAACTTTTAACGCGGCTATATTCAAAAATGTTGGTCAAGTGGCTGTTAACAAAGAATATCATGCTGAGAAAAGTAGATAAACTTTAATCAACTAACTTCCTTACATTAGAGATCAAAATCTGTAAACAAAAAAACGCCCCCACAAGTGAGGGCGTGATATCACCGAATTACCTTTTTGTATATACGCTTTTCGCAGTCGCTCTAACTTTAAACCTCTCCCGAAGTACCTACATTAATTCGGCGATAGAGCGGGTGGAAGGGCTTTTTCAATTCGACTAATCCTTCTCTTACCTAACGAGCAGTCTAGCTGAAAATCCGCTTGTAGACCATCGTTGACACGAAAACACCTGAAAGTAGAAGCTAAGGCAGAGCAGACATGTCGCATGGACAAGTCTGTGTCAGTGATACTACTAAATTAGCAATTCATGGATCTTCTAGGGTATTGCAAACCTCGAGTAAGGTGGTTAAATTTGCTATTCCACAACAAGCCTTATTCTAATCTGAATCCACCATTGCAATACCTACCACTAAGTTTCAAGGCTTGATACATGGCTGTCTTCCAGGAGTTTTTATGTTGTTGCTCTGCCGCAAAAATTCTTTTATCGAGTTCATGTCGAATACCAGTAGACCCACCACTGAAGTCAAAATCATATTGCAACTCATACTTTAGTGTACTTAGCTCGCTAGCAGCCTGTACAGAGTACCTTTTTGCTAAATCAAAGTCAGAAAAGTGAGCTGATACTCTTTGTTGATCTGTAAGACTCCAAGTGCTTGGAGGTGCGACAAAAAAGGTAATTGTAATAGGTGTTGTTTCAATAACTTGTGCATAAAGCCATTGTTCGTTAATAAAATGTCCATGGTCAAAGTATGGATGCATACATAACTCTCCCGCATTAGATGCGGTACTAGCACTCTTCCCTTTGTTACAGTCACTACACGATGGAACTAAATTAACAGGCAATATAGATATGAGAGGATACTTTGCCTTTGGTAAATAGTGATCTAGTGTGTATACATGACCGAAGCCACAAAAAGGGCAAATCCCTAAAGGGGCAGAAAGCTTTATTTTATCATAGTACTTACGACTGGGTTTTGAACTTGGAACCATTTGAGCACTATATAGGTCTTTGAGTTCTTTCTTCGTGACATTAGCAACGACGTAATCTTCATTACTGCCTAGAAACGTCGGTATGGTGAAGAGGGTAGTTGTTGGAGCCAAGCTCATGTACTGGTTACCAGCATTAATTAAATCTGTTCCTATAGATTCGACTCTATTACGAATTTCCGTTGATGGTATGCTGCTAATGCAGGTGTTTACAACGTCCGTATAGGATACTGAGGGAAGGTTTATAGCTCTCAAATCGAACCCTCTCTATCAGTATTCGCACAAATTGCTCTTAAAATCGCTTTTCCTTCAAAGCCTAATTGATGTTGGTATTCAGACAAAATTTGGTCATAGCTTTTCCCATCACGAACACTGTCTGCGAGCAAACCGTAGAAACCAGATTTATTAACTTCCAAACCAAAAATTTCTCTAGTTAAGACGCCAACATTTTCACCAAAAGTTTCAATTGTCGGCCTTTCAACACACCCAACCAAACGTGTCCTACGAAGAATAGAAACACAACTCAGAGGGACTTCTTGTAAAACGACTGGAGAGTGTGTTGCGATTATGGCCACTCCATTTCGATTTAATAGTAAATCTGATAAAGCCCGTGTGAACGCAGAAAGAAGAGGTGGGTGTAAATGGCTTTCTGGTTCATCGATTAGAACCAAAGTTTTATCTTCGACTGTTTCGACCAATTTAGTTAAAGTTAATAAAACGATAGCGTGTCCTGAACTAAGCCTTGAGAAAACTGACTGTGCAGCAGAACCTAGCTGGTGTCTGTCTTCTGTAGGGTCTAGATCAGCAATATCTATTAAAGAGCATAGGTTCATGTCAGCAAAATTAGTGTCAGATTCTAGCTTGCGGACAGCATTTATCCATCTTTGACGTTTACCGCTTAAGGATAGGCATACTTTTAGACTAGTAATCAATTCGGTACAAAGCTCTGGTGTAGACTTTAACCTATCTTCATTGTTGTATATAGGCTGATTAATCGTTTTTAACCCTATATAGTGATAGCAAGTACCTTGATTTGGGTTGGGTTGCGGAGCGGGAGGAGTGAAAGGGTCAAAAGCACTGAATGATACAGATACAACGCTACTGAAATAGTCATTACCTAACGATTCTGACCCCATAAATCCATTCTTAAAAAAGTAACCTGTATTGACTGGTTCTCCTCTATTGGGTAATAGTGCGTCGACCATATTGTTTAATAAAGTGGTTTTACCTACGCCGTTACGCCCAATTAAAATATGAATATTCGTTGAAGGTTTAGTCTCGGGATCGACACTAAAGTCTGCTCTAATACCTGAGTAGGCAGTATTTGCTCGTTTTTCATATGAAAACTCAAAATTAGTAAGAGGGCGACCACCTGCAAGAATCCGAGGAAACTGATCTTTTATTACTGATAGTGATATTGATCTCAATAGAGATGTGTTGAATACAGAGTCATTTCCCGCTGATGCTTGTGAATTTGCATCTTGCTGCGCAATAGATAAACAAATAGAACTTTTCACTACATCTTTTATAGATAAGAGAAATGTATCTGCAAAATCCTCTGAAAAATCTTCCGCAACTTTTAGGTAGTAATCTGGTTCTTGCCCAAGAGAGAAGAAGTTTTCGTTTAGACTACTAAATGGACTTTGCATTTGTTCTGAAGTCCAACCTTCACTCTGACCCACATGTCCAATTTTTACCGTACCTAGATCGTGAAAAGTACCATTTTCGTCGAAAACCTTTATAAAGAAAATGGTTTTAAATCCAAAATCATCCCAGTTATCTTCTACTAGAAATACAGAATTCTGACCTTGTGGAGGTAATGGTGAATTTCGTGATAATTTGTGAAATACAAGAGTCATGGAACACCTTAGGTATCAAGTAGGAATATTATCCTTGTATCATATGTGGTTTTGGCATTATTAACTAGCGATATTGCTTGTACAGTCCAGTACCGTTGCTATACCTACACTGAATCGAGCTAGTAGTTTTCTAATTTCGTAATCAGCAAGTCACTCAAGAACTAACTGACACGGAGATGGGTGATTTCGAGATGCATTGCACTCTTGGAACGCAAATCGTTGCGCCTAAAGATAGGTTGTTCCGATATAGTCAATTTGTTGCCTTTCTTAGTTATCATTCCTTGAAGTTAAGTCATGGATTTCATATGAATTTAGACATATTCTATTGGTTTTTTATTAGAGACTTATGAATTCTAAATGGAACTGATCAAATTAGACTTAGCTAAACCAGAGTATGATGAACAATTCTCAGCTCAAGAGTTGTGGCAGCAGCAGTCGGCTAAACTGCTTTTAAACCACTTAGAACATTTTGGACTAGAGGCTAGGAACTATGCGTGCGCCCCTAACTCTCAAGGTGTTGGGCAGAACTTGCACAATGCTATTCTTATCAGTGGAGGGCGTGGGACGGGCAAATCAGTTTTTCTAAAGAACGCTCAAGCATTGTGGGTTGACCATAGACGCTCAGACAATAATCTACCCTCGCTGTATTTTGCTCCTATTATTGATCCCACCTTACTTCAAGATCACGATAGCTTTACGAATGTGCTTGTTGCTCATATTTACAATCAAGTAATGAGTGTAATTAGCTCTGGAACGTCCAAGTTGTCTGCTCGAGAGCTAGAGAATGCTAAAGATTCTTTTTTCCAAGCTCTAAGAAGTTTGTCTGAAGCTGTGCAGTACGCGGGAGAGCATAGTGAACACGTTGGATTGGATAAGATTATCCAATATAGCTCAGGGATTAAGATTGATTGTCTTTTCCATGAGTATATTAGAGTGTCTAAGTTAATCTTTGGATGTGATGCCATTGTAATATCAATAGATGATGTTGATATGGCTCTTGAAAATGCATACGACGTTTTAGAAGAAATTCGTAGGCGTCTGTCGTGCCCTGATATTATACCACTAGTTAGTGGAGAGCTTGAACTTTATCATCATTTAGTAAAACTTGAGCTAACAAAAAGTCTAGATCACACAAGTTATAATGAAGTCCCTAACGGGTATGGGGCAAAGAAAAGTAACGAGCTCGCGGATGCTTATCTCGCTAAAGTCTTACCAAATCATTATCGAATTGCACTTAAGCCTATTGCTGCTCTGCTTCCTCTCTTGACCATTAAAGATTCTAAGCTTAACGCCACAGAACAATGGATTTCATACAAGGAATATCAACAAAGTTTTAAAGAGTTTTTCTTCGGCTCTTTAAATGGTCAAGAGAGAAGTGCCGAATATCCAAGCCCTCAGTCTGCCCGTGAGGTTGGGCAATTAGTGAGACTTCTCGCTCCATCTTCTTTGAAGGATGATAAGCGAATGGAAGAAAACTGGGAGTCGTTACGTGTTTGGTCAGAAAGTCAGCAGCATGGTTCTAGCTATGCATTAGCCCGAAGTGCATTGCAGAGCACGAGTACTCAAGTTCCTTTAAAACTGAGCGAATTACTTATCTTTAATATCAGAGACCAAGCATCAGAACGACTTCCTTGGGCGAGTCATAAGTTCTGTGAAGAACAGGTCAAGTTTGCTCAAGCTTTCGATAAGTCAAAAGGCATAGGGAATAATGTGAGTCTTTTAGAAAACTTGTCTGATGCTCGAGTTATACGCAGTATGCCACCATTAGAAATGTTTACTGATTACATGTCTATTACGAGAGGAAATGCTGCCCATGAGAAAAATCGCTATACACTAGGGCTTTATACTCACTCGGCATACTATGCAACACAAGGTAGTCAGCAACGAAAAGTTTACTTTAGTAAGGCGTTTGAGTTACTAACTACTTCGATCCTCATGTCTTTCTATGGAGAACTGAGTCCTGAGCAATGTGAGAAAAAGCTTAAAGAGGTTATGGATTCCACTCCTTTTTATTCTATTCATGCTCTTAACCCGACTAAGTATGTTAATGAAGACCCAGTTTCATTATCAAGCGTAGAAATTGAAGAGGAGGCAGATACGGGGAACTACGATGAATTCATCGGTAAAGTAATGGGTTGGAGCAATAGCAATCGAGATCTGATTAAATCTTTCGTTGGCGATGAAACAAGACTTTTGGCTCTCTTAGTTGCTGTTTTTAACAAAGTGTTTTCTCAGTTAAACCTGCTTCGTGAACGTTATCACAAAGGTAATAATGCTGATGACACTTTGATAGATGCGATTTTGCGCTTCAAGTATATCTTGGTAAATGCTTTCGGATTCCTCTTGAGTAGTAGAAACGTTGTTCCCGCAAACTTAGCACTTGATTCAACTCACAGCATGTTGCGTGATCTTTCGGAGTTTTCAATTCAATCAAAAACGTACCAGAAGAATGTTGGCTGGATTAATGAATTCCAAGTTGAGGGCTCTAGACGTGAGCTTAACCACGAAGGTCAAGCTGCCCAGTTTATAAATGCAGTTTCTCTTCACCCTATTTTCATTGATCTCGGTGAAGGCGTTGATATTAGCGAATGTGTTGATTTAATCTCCGCACCAATAACTAATCAGAATGGAGTAACACGGAGTTCTTCTGATGGCGCAGCTATGAGTAAACCAAAATCTAAACTTGCTTCTACTGCGAAACAGGGAATTGATGCCCTAAAAGAATGGTTTGGTAGCGGTAAGCTCTTTGATACAGCTAAGAAACTAGAGTCTGCTATTAAAAGTAATGACTTAAGCGATACTCAGTTAGAACGTATGACTAAAATGGTACTAGATGAGCTTGGTGAAAACCCCGATGAAGCAAAATACCATAAATCCCACTGGGATGTTTATAAGGCGTTACTGGCTAGGAAGAATAAATAATGCATAGTTTACCATTGCATTGGCTGGTACCAACTGTACTGTTAGGGTCTGATCGGTTATTGAACCAGTTAGTCGAATCTCCGCTTCACTCAGTGGCTAAAGAGAAGCAACAGAAACATTTATATAGGATGGCCTTGAGAGATTATCAGGCGTATATGCCAGGTAGGCTGCGACAGGAAGATATAGATCTTGCGTTAGCACAGTGGGTCGACATCAAAAAGCCACTGGACTTAGTTTCTGTGATAACCAAACTTCGTGACGGTTTTGTTAGTTGGCGAGGTGATAGATTTGAAGTTAAAAGTGAGAGACTTGAACTATGGTTAGCATTGCTTGCTCAGATCGACCCTGCATGGATTATAGGTTGTGGATATGCTGAGCTTATAGACAATAAAACTATATCTGTAGAACAAGTAGTCAAACTAACATTACAGCAGTGCCCTAATGCATTACCCAAAAGGTTTGATGGCGAGCCTGTAGCAGATAACCATGTTCACTTGGGAGGTCATGGACATTATAGCCTTTCTATGGCCGCATTTGCGCTACACCTAAATAAGCGACCTAGCACCGATAAGAGTCGTTGGCCATTTAGGCAAGAACACAGTTTGTTCAATAGCGAATCCATAGATGTTACTTGTTTACCTGTATTATTACATCGTTTGTTTGGCTTAATAATTTCAGACTCAGAAAGAAAAACATGGGATAAGAAGTCTTCATCGTATGATTGGAAGTCATTGCATACCTACAGAATCAGTAGACATGCTTCTGAGTTTACAGATTCACACCCCAAAGACGATATATCAGCATTAATACATGCTGCTGCTAACATCGGTCATCATGCGAGTTGGATATTAATAACAACGGCTGTCTCTTTGCTTTTACGTCGTGTTCGAAACCCACATTCAAAAAAGTGTTTAACAGCGTTTATCGTGACGTCGTCAATACTACGCAATTATATGGTGGTCTCTGGTGTTGGACTTGGAGATTTCGTTCGTTACTTCAATTTTAACTACAGAAAACCTGTATCTAGCATAAATTATCGTGAACAATCTCAACTGTATGACCTAGAAGACTATACTTTTCGTGAGTTTAGAATAAGTGATTCGAATTACAGGGCGTTTCATAAACTCGCACAGTCATATTTAGAGAGAGGTAAAGATAAGCAGGTTCACTTCGTTTTCCATTTTACAAGAGGGTTTAGTAAGCAGGAGCAAAATCGCAGATATGCTATCGCAAGGAAACGAAGCAAGGAAACTGTTAGAACGATACAGTCTTTTTATAGTTCGTTAACTTTTGGCTCTTTTCCTATCTTTAAACGAAATACCCTAGAGTATGAACAGGCGGATCTGAGAGCAATGTTGAGGGGATTTGATGTGGCGGGTAACGAAAACGAGCTCCCTATAGAAGTATTTGCACCAGCACTTAGGGTACTTAGAAATGCTAAGCACAAATTCAGATTTCCCACAGAAGTACGTTTAAGACAACCTTTTATCACTCTTCACGCTGGAGAAGATTTTAGTCATATCCTAAGTGGCCTTCGAGTGGTTGACGAAGCCGTTCTCTTTTGTGAATACCAGCCAGGAGATCGCATTGGGCATGGATTAGCGTTAGGAGTGGACGTTCATAATTGGATATCTAGGCAACAACATATATATCTACCTCTACAGGAGCACTTGGATAATTTGGTTTGGTGCTACCATATAGGACTTGAACTGGTTGCTAAAAACCCACAGTTTCAGCCTGCGCTCTTAATCATCTCAGAAAAAATTCGTCATTTTTGTGTCGAGCTTCATAACCAAGAGTTTTCGCCTAGATTGCTCTATCAAGCTTGGCAGATGAGAAGGAATTGCCCAATTACAGTCGAACAAAATGCAGAGTGCTTGGATGATGAATATCTATTGTGGGTTCCAGATGCAAAGTTAATACAGCAGTCCAAGAAAGCTGATCCGCAAAGTCAACCAAAGTCTGCTTATGCACTATGGCAAGATTACTTGAGCCGTCGACGTCATGACTTTGACCATGACCAAATAGTATCGATTAGTTATGAGAAAGAAATTTCTATAAATAGATTGCACCATGATAAGGGTGAGCTTATTGACTCATTATCTAATGCGGAACTTGATTTAATTCAAGGTATTCAAGATTTCATGCTAGAGAAGGTTAGTCAATCGCAATGGATACTTGAAGCATGTCCAACATCGAACATTTATATTGGCAGACTGAACAATTACCATGAACACCCGATTTTTAGATGGATGCCACCTAACAGAGAGAGCCTCAATCCTGGTGGTAGTTCGAATAAATTCGGTATCAGAACGGGGGCTATTCGCGTCTGTATCAATACAGATGATGCTGGTTTGATGCCTACAACACTAGAAAATGAGCATCGGGTAATCAAGCAGTGTGCTATGAATTATGAGTCTATTAGTGAATCCGACGCACATCAATGGATAGAGACTATCCGTCGAACTGGTGTTGAAGTTTTCCGCTCAAACCATCTCAACTGGTCAAATACAGTTTAAAGTTATGTATATAGAAGAAGCCCAATGGGCTTCTTCTATATACGAGTATACTATTTGTTTACGACAACCCTTAGCTTAATACCACTAATTTCGTCAATATAAGCCTCAGTAGCTCCCAGAACTGATAGAATATCTTTAGAAATCTGAGGTTTTGAAATTGCTGGTTGAACAATTGACACCCCAACTTTAAATGAGGCATATCTAGCAACTTTTGACAGATGGATAAGCTGTGCTAGCGTTCCTTTGTCTATACGTGACGCCTTTTCTTGACTTAATCTAACTCGCTCTCTATCGATTAATCTGTTGATCAGAGCTTCTTTGTTAGCAAACCACTTAATACTTTTCACAGCTTGCCCTGCCACTTGATAGATGTCGTCTACTCGTGCTCCAGGCTTCGCTACGCCTTTCTTTTTAGTACAATATTTGCAGTGGTATAAATCTATAATTAGCTCGGAATCATCGTTGTTTTTGATGGCGACAATATCAGCGACCTCTCCACTACCATCATCATCGAAAACTAGGTCGTAACTATCTTTGATTTTCTGGATAGTATGATACTGAATTGAGTGAGGGTGTTTGAGGTGTGTTTGAGACTCGACCGAAATATCAACGCCATCCCACAACCAGCACTCAATATTGTTTAAGGAGTACAAGTATGCGTACTCTTCATACGAGTAGTATCTATACCCACCATCAATGATAGAGGTATCCTCCACGAAGAAAGCTGGGGGGTTCTCATCAAAGAAATCAGTCACTAGATGCTCATCACTCCCTATGATTATGTATAGAGGTGTATCGGAGCTGTAAGTTACTTCACCCTTGGCTGTAATGGTTGCTGAAACACTAAATGCTCCAAGAGGAGTCGAGATGTTAAAGTACCTGACGTTCTCTTTATCATTAGTTTTATCTGATAAAGTTAGCTCGCAGTTGAATAATGTCTCTTCCCACTTACCATCGCTTAGATATACTTTTCGGTCATTCTTGCGCAATAGCTCAACTGGCCATTCGACATTGAGTAACCTAAGATCTGGATATTCGGTTAACTCTTCACTTTGCATAGCAGTTTTCAATACTTGGTTGGTATCGATAGACTCATCTAAGATTTTTTTGCCAACGTTTTTGCACCAGTCGATCCATTGCTCAAGGGAATCACTGTCCATCGACCAGACTTTACCCTTGTATGAACATCCGACACTAACAAGTTTACCGTCCTCGTACCCTTTACCAAAAATATTGGATTTGATAGAACGTTTAGCTTCAATGTCTGGAATCTGATCATTGATTTCAGTTCCTGTATGCATAGAGTAGCGCAGACCTTTCTTGTTCTTGTTTAGACCAACATTTTGGAGCTTCAATCTCTTGAGTCCAGACAGTGCTCGAAATACCCGCTCTCCGTTTACTTGAGGAGCTCCATCCGCGATTAGTTTAGCTAAACGTTTTACAAGACCATCCTTTGCAGATGAGTGAATAAAGAGCAACTTGTTTCGTTTATCTAAATAGGCAATATACAGATCCCAAGATTCGTCAAATAGCTCTTTGGAGCTTGACCATCCAACAGGAGCATATGACTTAACCGAAAAGATAAGCGTATCTTGCTCATCATTGAGAACGGAGTCATGAATCTGAAATTGCTTATTACCAAACTTATAGAAGTTTTCAGGTTTCCAAGTAGAGGCTTTTAAGTTAAATACGGTGGTACTTATGCTTGGTGTTAAGCCTAAATCCAGTAATTTACTTGGCTCTGAAAAGCCAGCTTTGAAATCTTGATATTTTAGCTCTGATGTTACTTTCTCACGGCTGATGTTACTGATAATACAATTCCAGTCTGAATCTTCATTATATAGCTCTTGAAGGCAGTCGTTCAGTTTAGGGTTTGCTATGTTAGCAACAAATTTTGCATCGCCGACTCCTTGCGTTGTTCTTGTGAAGCGTCCAGTAAACTGGAGCATTACATTGATGCTTTTATGTGGGTCATGAATCGCTGAGATTTTTAATTGAGGTAAATCGAATCCTTCTCCGAGCATATTTACACATACAATTATTCGATGTTTTCCCGCCTTAATCGCTTTAAGAACTTCGTCTTTGCGTTTTGCTTTACTTGTAATAAGTATAGGGCTGAGCTCAGTCTCATTTTTATAGTATTCAAATACTTCTACTGCTCTTTTGATGTTGTTTGCTCTAGCCATCACTATGTGGTTAAGACCGTTCTTCAAGTCGGCCTTTAATAAGTCAATAGCTTTCTGAGCAATCACTTTATCTGCTTTCTCTTCTACAAACTCTTTCACTGGATGAAACTCTATTGGCTTAAAGTAACCATCAAGTTGGGCTTTGCTAAGTGAATAGTTAAAAATAATCTTTCCGTCTACTCTAGAGCAGTCTGTTCGAAAAGGAGTTGCGGTAAATTGAAATACTGGTTTATCGGCAAACTGCGCTTTTATTCGTGCCCAAGTGGTCGCTGTTACATGGTGTGCTTCATCCACAACTAGATGAGAACATGCTTTTGTTAAAGCTTCTAAGGCACCCTTGTGGAACTGTGATAATGCAGCGGCAGTAGCAATGATTACATTCGAGTTTAATAGTTGATTTATTTCGACGATATCTTGAATACCGTGTTTTATAGTCGCAACGATAGGGTTCTCGAAGTTATCATTAAGCATCCCTAACTGTCTTAAAAGCCCAAGTTCTAGAAATTTTTTCTTGGTTTGTTCGCGCAAGGCGTCAGACGGTACAATGACTAATGTCTTGCGAAATCTACCCGCCACAACTATGGATAAAATAGTTTCGGTTTTCCCCGTGCCTGTTGGCATAACGATACTAGCAGCACTAGTATCTTCGGATTTTTCGTAACCAAGTACAGCGTAAATTCCGCCAATTTGTGGAGGACGTAAGCCAGGAATTCTAAGAGCCAAGTTTTCTTCTTGAAAGATAAAATTGTTTTGACACCATGATGTATGGATTTCGTCAGGTGACAGTTTTTTACCTGCTAAGCCTAACCAAGATAGTTGGCTTTTTCCGATTAAGCTCTCTGTTAAGATACTCATTTTCAATTCCTCAAAAATAAACGCACAAATGCAACAGGATTATTTGTAATCTGATGCATATTGATATTGCTTGCTAATGTAGTCAATTGAAATTGTTTAGAATTGATCAAGAATGCTTCAAATATTTATGATGACACTTAGGCTAGTGGAGCTTCTGAACACTCCACCAGAACCTACTTTTTCAGGTCACCCGCGCTCTTGGTGATGTCGATTGTAGAACTCATCATTTTCTTCGTCGTAATCGTCTTTGATGATATTACAGTCAGCGATAGCCATTTTATGTTTTCTCTGTTTTACCTTATATTTTTCGGTCTGTTGATCGATGCGGGAAGCTTCAGCAAACCAAACAACCCATTCAGTCGTTGATATCTCTTTGCTTTCAATGGCAATGGCGTTAAACGTACACATGTAATCACAGAACATTTTGAATAGTTTGCCGTTGTCATTTTGTTTGAGGAGTGATTCAGGACTCGCAGTTAGATAGTTATGGCTTTGCTCAAACATTTCTAGTGCTTTTAGATGGTCGTTAAGTCGCTTATCAATAAGGTTTTTATAGTCAGGATGCACTTTATAATCCCAAACCTGGTAAGTTTTGGGGGTAAGAAACCACCTTACCGCGTTGTGCCGCTTAATTACCTTTATGAGATCTAGGCGTGGTGCGAGGTATGGGTGAATGTCTCCATTCTCATCAAACTGCTCAATTGGGTAGAGCCTTGTATCATTCAGAGTCACAAACATGGCAATATCACGCAAGTGAGGTTTAACTTCGTGTGCTTCGAAAATTTGTTTGAATTTACCGAGAAATGTCATAGTAATTGTTCCTAGTTTTTAGATTTTTCGACGATTTGTTCCGCTTGCTTAATCGAAAGGGGTAGGCGTTTTCTGTTTTTGATTAAGGAGTGTCGTGAGTTCACTTGTCTTTCGACGTGAGACACCGAATTAGCCTTATTTACGTGTTGCTTAATGTGTTTAGCCAGCTTTTTATCTACCTGATTCCAATCAATAGATTTATGGAACTTAGCTGGCTCTCGTTTTGGTAAGTGTTGGTTTAGCCAATCTTTGTCATATCGAAAGAGCCACATGTAGCAACTGCTCGAATGTTTAATCTCTGTTCTAGTTAATGTTGGGTTTTGGGAAATGATTGACTTAAGGGTTTGACGACATTGATTTCGTTTTTGGCAGAACCAGAGCTGTTTTCTCCAAGCGGCTAATCCTGACATCGAGTTGATTTTTTGTTCCACGGCGCAAACGCTAACACCGCATAATTTCGCGATATCTCGTCGATGAAGTCCACGGAATGCGAGTTTTATTATCATATCGACTAGCGAGTTACTTAGTCGTTTGAATCGATGATTTACCGCTATCCCATTTCTCTGCGCTAGGGCTGCTAGATAGCCCACCGAATATCCTGTCGCCTTGGCGACAGAACGAAGCGAGTTTCCTGAGGTCAGCTCTGATAGACAGACTCGAGGTTTCGATGATTCCCGATTGCAATAATTTGAGGCCTGCTCAGTTTGTTGAAGATAAAACTTGGCGTTCTTGGAAAAAAAAGCACCAACCAATGCATGCTGTATGTAATGGTTGTAGTTGCCATTTAAGAGAAGGAATCTTAAGAAATTAAACTGGTATAGCTTCGAAGGCAGTAGCTTTGCACCAGCAAATAGAGGAGCCCAAAAGTTTTGTAGACGATTGACTGCTTCTGATTGCCTGATCTGTCCTTTCGGAGTTAACAAATGAGCCTTACCCATCCAAGATGAGTGAGAGGGCGTAACAATATGATCGAATCGACGTTCGCATTCATATTGATGCCAACTACTGATGAATTGCGACAACCTCAACGCTCGTTCTAAGCACAGATCCGAACCATGGAAACATCTATCGTAAGGTGTTGGTGGTAGTTCAATGCGTTTGTTAAGACCATCGGCATTTGTCGGTGCATATTGCAGCCAACATGCATGCTTTGGGCAAACGAACATACCGTAATACTGATGTACGGTACGCCAAATACCATGCCCCCATTTCAATGCATCTTCCTCTAGGCATCGCGAGCAGAGCTTTAGTGCACTGATAAACTGTAACCGAGAACAAACGGTACGTGATACAGCAGCGATGTGACTGCCATCATTACTCAACATGTGCCATCTAAGTCTTGCTTTGCTTTTGTTATCTTGAAGGCAAGAGCCGACAACAGGGAAACAAGTACCGTCAAACAACAACCTTTCCGCGTCTATTGAAGTCTGTTTGGCAACGTGTTTGAGCATGCAAGGAAGCTGTGGGTTAATGCGCACATCTGTACGCCCAAGGAGAGCTCGGTTTTTTTCGCGTAGCGAGCGTCTTGGTGAGGCTGCGTGGTGTCGCGCAACTAGACTATAAAAGGCTTCTCCAGCTATTTCGTGCAGGTACATAGATCTATAGTTGTCCTGTAGCGACCAGCATGAGAATGTAGATCAGTGGTGGACTAAATCTGTTTGTTGAAGTTGATAAAAATAGGCGTGTAGTCCTCATAGTAGGAGTAATTATGTGATCATTTACTTTCCTCGTATTCGAGAAGTACTGCTCTAGAGCGCTTTTCCCTAGAGTCATGAAAATCTCTTTGTACCAATCGCCACAAGCTTTCTTAAAAGCTAACGTTTCAGTTTGCTCAAGCGTAAATCCCATGTGTGCCAACGTATTTTGTTGCACGGATTCAAGGTCTAGGGCGAGTTCTCCATTGTTTAATGCAATCATTAGCCGTTCAACCTTCAGCGTTGTTTCATCAGAATACAATTCTTGACATGTCATGCTGGAATCACATTTTGGACAAGCTAAAGCTGGTGTTGGCATTCGGCTGATGTTCTTCAAGCGGTAATCACATGACGAGCAGGCGTTGATAAGTCTTGAACCGTGTTTGTAACAGTGAAACACACCTTGCAGTTGATGTGGTTGATGGAAATATGCCACACCATACGTGTCATGATCTTCTTCTATGCAGTCTTTGCAGCAACGCCATGTGCGGTTGTGAACTGTTTGCGAGTGTATAAATTCAATGTCATATTGTTTCCCTATCAGGAACAACGGAACCTGTCTTTTCTCATGTTCGTTCAGGAAAGACTCAATGACGTTACCGTGCAAATGCTTTTTCCAAATAGTACGATTATCACTATTTAAAGTGTCCATGAGTAAGAAGTCGAGATCTGAGAACACTGTCACTGGAGAAGAACTAAATTTTTCGAGCCCTAAACGTCGTGCTGTAGTACTAAAAGTACCAAATGGAGACATAATATGAATCCGATGAAGAAAACTTCTCAGATGTTCGTGGGGAAGCAAGTTTAAGATGTTATTCATACTTGCGAGCCTGTGCTAAAAGAGATTCAGGAGTAAGGTTCTCAAGCATTTCTTGATCTTTTTCAGATAGGTTTACGGCAGAGCGAGAGCTTTTAGTGGGTTGCTTCTTGAGTTGGTCACTGCCAAAATTTGAATCGCCGTAGAGAGAAAAATCCTCTTGAACCGAGTGAAGTTGAGACAAAGGAATACAATCTTCATATTTATGGAACTGACCACGTTTTAGAGCCGTCAGTGCTCCTGAAACCAGGATGAACTGTTCTTTAAATACATGGTTTAATGCCGCCATGCTTAGATCTTGATTGCTTGGCGTTAGATAGGTCAGATAAGACAACGTGGCCTTTATTAAACTACTTGCTATGGCAGGTATTCCTGCTGACAGGTAGTGTATATGACGCGTTAGAGTATCGATGTCAGTTGTCTGATTCTTAAGTAATTGTGTAGAACACATTTGCTTAATGAAGCGTTTCCAAAAAGAACTTTCAACATCACATTGTTCTAAGATAAGCGAACCTGTTTTTCCAATACGCCTAGCGGAGGTCATCTCTTTGGAAAATAGATTGAGTGTTGATAATGTCCCGACCAATAGGAGCGGTACACCAACTTTGTTAAACAACTCTTCAACGAACTTTAGTGTGGCATTTTCGTTGTTACCGACTTTTTCGTACTGTCGAGTCTCTGATAGGTTTTGAGCTTCATCTAGAGCAATAAGCCCAACTCCATGAATGAGTAAAGCTTTACGAACAGCAATCATTAGTGCCGTGACTGAACTTTTTTGATGTGATTCGTAATAATTCTCTCCCGTTACACTATCAATAGACTCAAGGATCCTCCATAGCAATGCCCGCTGGCCTCTCGCTGTTGGGATATCCACCTTAAGCCAGACAATCTGTTCGTAGATGAATCTTTTCCCTTGATACTCTTGATGAGAAATGATTTGAGGAATGGCTGACAAGATGCTTTCAACCATCGCAGACTTGCCGCGACCTGATAGACCCGCAACCAAAAAGCTCTGCTGATTTGCTGTTTGCTTTAGAGTGCGTTCTTGCCCTTCAGGTATTTCAATAGAGTTGGCAAATTGCAATTGTTTAATATCGCCATACACCAAAGGATTGCGGTAGATATAGCCTCGCTCAATCATGCGAAATACTGTGTCATAAAGGCGAGGGGCTTCATCCTGAACAACATAGCACTCAGATAGGTTATCAATGAATGTTCTGGTGTAGTAGCCATGATGCTCAGTAGGGAGTGAACTCACATCAATCAACATGTCAGGAGATAATGTTGTCGCCTGTATAAATTGTTTAGGTAGCAATGGCATTCCAAGC
Source organism: Vibrio sp. 10N.286.46.A8 (assembly GCF_041470165.1). Lineage (NCBI taxonomy): Bacteria > Pseudomonadati > Pseudomonadota > Gammaproteobacteria > Vibrionales > Vibrionaceae > Vibrio > Vibrio sp. 10N.286.46.A8. The sequence continues at coordinate 1,378 of NZ_JBFRLX010000138.1, read as the reverse complement.
GCTTCAATCAGAGGATTTCTTGCCATCTGAGAGTTAGGGTGAGGTGTATAATTAGCTATCATCTTGTTCATCATCAAAGTCAAAAAAATCAGGTGTTTCCAAGTGTTGGGTTTTCTTTTTAGCGGTCGAACTATCGATCTCTTCGTAACTTAACGTTGCTGCTATTTGTTCAGATTGTTTGCTGCGTTCAATAGAAGAAACAATATTCTTTCGTTTTTTAATGCCAGTCTCGATAGACTTTGCTGACGATGTTTTTAGGAATCTAGCGTCAGCTTTTGCTTGTTTATCGATTTCATCCAGTTTGTTTAAGAACTCAATTTTGTTAGCGAATGAATACTCTTCATGAAGGCTTTGTTTTTGTTTGGTTAATTCGATTTCATGCAGAGTCGATTGCCAAATCTGATTACGATACGCTTCAGAGCGGTCAGTGAGTTCTAGAGTAATTAGTTCGTTAGATTCAAGGTCTTTACACCAAATTAAGTTCGTTGAATTTTGGTCGTATCGAACCTCTACTGTGTATCGACCAAAATTACGAGCTTTGTCTAACCACTGTTTCTGAATGATTTTGTTAGAGCTGTAATACAGCCCCTTAAAGTAAACACCCTCCATTCTCACAGTCGCCTTGTCAGCAGGTAGTAATGCGAAACGAAGTTGCTCCTCAGGTATCTGAGCTGGTGGGATCATCATTTCTTCTAGCCCATAGAGATATAAGTCTCTAGGAGAGAAACCAACATCATCTCGAGACATCTCAAAGTTATGGTTGTTCTTTCTCAGGCGGTTATTGTTGGTATAAATGATTGTCCTTATGAGCTTTTCCATGAACGCTTCGAAGGACATCGACGCTTTTCTAGAAGCGTGTTGTTCCTCCTTGCAGGGCACTTTCATAACTTGACCAGGTACAAATCGAACAGCATTTTGATGAAAGATATCAAACGCTTTCTCGACAGTTCCTTTACAATCCCCGCGATGATACGGAGCGAAGCTGGCGACTGATAAGCCAATTTCCCCTTTGAGCATGCTTTCAATATTACGGTCTGTATACTCGGAGCCTCGATCCATGACTAACTGAGAGCAGACATGGTGACACGGCCATTCATTTTCAGTAATTTCAACGCCATAGCGATTAGCAAACTGGACTTTGTTGGTAAACGCGTTGAAAAGGGCTTGTGATGCCCCTGTCCAATCAGGGCCGTGAAAACAAGCATGAGTGCCAACAAACATGCCAGACCACGTATCCACAACTAGATAGATCACAGGGCGTCCCGTCGCTAACTGATTGGTTTTGTCATAGGGGTAACGGATGTATTGATCAACAACTGTTGCATCTATTTCGTAACGGCTCGTGGGCCCACGGACGCCTTGTCGAGCAAGACCTGAT
>NZ_JBFRLX010000137.1:0-8705 GCF_041470165.1 Vibrio sp. 10N.286.46.A8 | reverse complement strand
GTTCGCATCTGGTGTGATAGTAAAGCTACCGTCATCGTTTGCAGTGACGGTCGCATCACCACCAACGGTTAGGTTAGCCGCTGTTAAGTCATCGCCGTCAACATCGCTCGCTTGAGCAAGTAATTGCTCTTGGCTCAAGGTAATTGAACCATCTTCGTCCACACTGTACGCCAAGTCGCCCGATACCGGAGCATCGTTCACAGGCAGAACATCAATGTTTGCAGTGGTAGTTGCGGTTACGCCGTCTTCATCAGTAACGACAACATCCAGGCTGACATCACCGTCGAAGTTCGCATTCGGTGCGAAGCTAAATGTGCCATCACCATTGTCAGTAAAGATACCGTCTGAACCGGTGTAGTTAACGCTATCAATCGCCACTTCACCTTCGATATCAAAAGCATTCGCCAACAGTTGCTCTGAACTTATGGTGATAACTTCGTCTTCGTTCACTGAGTAGCTGGTTGAACCCGCAATTGGTGGATCATTCACCTCAAGAACAGTAATACCCGCGGTTGTCGCTTCAGTTGCACCCTCTTCATCGGTAACGACAACATCTAGGCTAACTTCACCATTGAAGTTTTCGTTTGGTGAGAAGGTGTAAGTACCGTCACCGTTGTCTTCAAAGACACCATCAGCGCCAGTGTAAGTCACGCTATCAACCGCCACATCACCTTCAATATCCGAAGAGTTAGCTAGAAGCTGCTCATCGCTGATGGTAATTGAGTTGTCTTCATGAACGGTGTAAGACGTGCTGCCTGCAACAGGCGGATCGTTCTCTGGTGTCACGCTGACATCAATGTTGGCTTGAACCGTATCCGTGCCATCTGACACATCAAAACTGAAGTTCACATCACCATTGAAGTTCTCGTTTGGCGCAAAGCTGTAGCTTCCGTCGCCATTGTCAGTAAGAACACCGTCGGCACCTGTGTAAGTCACACCTTCAACCGATAGGTCATCCCCATCGATATCGGTAGCACCCGTTAGCAGGTCTTCATCTGTGAAGTTCAAGACACCGTCTTCGCCAATGCTGAACGTTTGATCTTGTGGTTGTGGAAGGTCATTAACTGGATTAACGGTGAGGTCAGCCGTCGCAACCAGCGTGTCTGTACCGTCGCTAATGTCGAACGTTAGGTCAATGTCGCCATTGAAGTTCGCATCTGGCGTAATGGTAAAGCTACCATCATCGTTAGCAACAACTGTCACGTCTCCATCAACCACTAAGTTAGAAGCAGTAAGGTCGTCTCCGTCTACATCGCTAGCTTGAGAAAGAAGTTGCTCTTGGCTCAAGGTAATCGAACCGTCTTCCTCTACGCTGTATGCCAAGTCTCCTGATACTGGAACATCATTGATTGGTAAGACATCAACCGTAATATGAGTATCAACTTGAGCGCCATCTTCATCTTGAATGGTCACATCCAACTGGACTTGGCCGTTGAAGTTTTCATTCGGTGCAAAGCTACATGTGCCGTCACCATTGATTGAGAATATTCCGTCAGGGCCGTCGTAGTTGATCTCAACAAGTTGTACGTCACCTTCAATATCAGAGGCGTTCAGCAGAACTTGAGACTCATTAAAGGTCAGTACCGAGTCTTCATCGATAGTATAAGACGTTGGGCCAGCAACTGGCGGATCGTTCACTTCTAGAACCGTAATGCCCGCAGTCGTCGATACGGCTGCATCGTCCTCATCCACAACAACCACATCTAGGCTAACTTCGCCATTAAAGTTTTCGTTTGGAGAGAAGGTGTATGTGCCGTTACCGTTGATTTCAAGCACACCATCACTACCACTGTAAGTCACGCTATCAATCGCCACTTCCCCTTCAATATCTGAAGAGTTCGCTAGCAATTGTTCGTTACTGATCGTGATGGAGTTGTCTTCATGAACCGTGTAAGACGTGCTACCCGCGACAGGTGGATCATTCTCTGGCGTCACGCTGACATCAATGTTAGCGGTTACCGTATCGGTACCATCTGATACATTGAACGAGAAGTTCACATCGCCATTGAAGTTTTCGTTTGGCGCGAAGCTGTATGTGCCATCGCCATTGTCGGTTAGGACACCATCTGCGCCAGTGTAAGTTACACCTTCAACACTTAGGTCGTCCCCTTCAATGTCCGTTGCACCTGTTAATAGGTCTTGGTCATTGAAGGTTAACACGCCATCTTCGCCGACTGTGAATGCCTGGTCTTGTGCTTCTGGACCATCGTTCACTGGTGAAACCGTTAACTCTAGATTGGTAGAGACAACATCATCACCATCAGACACATCAAACGTAAAGCTAACATCGCCATTGAAGTCAGCATCTGGCATTAATGTGTACGTACCATCACCGTTATCGGTAATCGTAACGCTCTCATCATCGGTTGCTAAATTCAGAGCCGTCAACTGGTCGCCATCGAGATCTCGAGCATTAGCTAACAAGTCTTCTTGCGTAATGGTGATAGAACCATCTTCTTCTACTGTTGCTGCAACAGGCAGCGCTTCAGGTGCGTGCTCAATGTGCGCGCCTGTCGCATTAATGTAGATGGTTTGAGAGACCGTTTCAGAATCATCATTCGATAGCTCTGTTGCGGTTGCAGTTACATGAACTTCAAGCTGTTCGTTGAAGTCTTCTGGTAACTGGATTTGTAGTGAATTTTCGATAGCCGTTGTCGGTAAGTTCACCGTACCATCAGGGCCAACGGTCACTTCACCGCTGTAGATTTGGCTGTTCACTTCACCCACATCGATTGTGAAGTTGAAATCTGTGTAGTCAGCATCACCGCCGCCATACAAATCTTCAAAGCCGTAAACCAGCTCGCCGTCTTCATTAACCGTCGTGCGAGTATGTTCGATACCATCTTGGTTTAGCTGAGAGCTTGAACCACCATGGAAGATCGCGTCACCATTCTGGCCTTGAACCACGGTCTCAGTGCCATCTGCCGCAACAAAGACAAGTTGAGGATCAACCGTATCCATGTTCGCAGGCGAACCATCCTCAGCACGGAACTCGTACTGACCGTCTTGCATCGCATCAAAGTCGTTGTGCTGATGTCCGTTTGGAATTAAGAACAGGTTAAAGCTCTCACCTTCCTCGACTTGGAAGCTGAACTGATCTTGCCCAGGGACAAGGTCACCGCCGCCACCCACTTGTGATGCATTCTCGTAGACAACTTCAACACCTGTAATGTTGCCGTCTTCATCGACTTTGTAGTAACCCGCTGCGTTTTGGTATCCCGCGGTTTCACCTTCAAACGTTACTGTGATTTCAGTATCGTTGTAACTGGTGATGCCGTTTTCTTGGTCATTCAGAACGCCTTCATTATCGTATTGAATAACCGAACCTTCAGGAACACCATCCACAGTTACCGTCAGTGTCTCTGATAGATCTTGGTCTACTAACGCGGCCGCAATATTAAGCTCAACAATGCCGCCTGGCTCAACCAGAATTGCTTCATCATCAACGTTAACGCCGTCGCCATCGGTTATCACAAGATCCGGCGCATCCGCGACCGCTTCAATATGAACGCTAAGGTCTTGTTCTACCTCGTCAGTGCCGTCGGTAACCGTAAAGCTGAACTGTAGGTCACCACTAAAGTGCTCTTCAGGAACGAAGCTGAACGTGCCGTCACCATTGTCGGTGACTGTGCCTTCATCGCCAGAGTAATTGATGCTAGTAACACTGAGGTCATCGCCATCAATATCAATCGCACCACTCAACAGATCTTCTTGAGTGAACAGGATGCTGCCATCCTCTTCAATGTGATACATGCCTGGAGCAACAATTGGAATGTCATTCACCGGATTAACGGTCAATGTCATATCATTAGACGTGCTCAGCTCACCGTCGCTCACCTCATAAGTGAATGCAATATCACCGTTGAAGTTTTCAGAAGGTGTCACTGTGTACGTGCCATCACCGTTGTCGACAATGCTTGCGTTCGGATCATTGGTTTCAAGCGAAGAAGCAAATAGCTCATCGCCATCTTGGTCGCTCGCGTTCTCCAGTAGCATTTCTTGTGTAACGAGGATTGAACCATCTTCGTCGACATCTGCCACCATTGGCGTCGCTTCTGGTGCATCGTTGACGAACTCAACCTTTAGGTCGATGTTTGCGGCAACCACATCAGTGCCATCGCTCACATCAAACGCTAAGTCAACGTTACCGAAGAAGCCCTGCTCTGGTGTTAATGTATATGTTCCATCTCCGTTGTCTGTGACTTCTACCGTGTCGCTCGCGCTCGTCACATTCACAACTGACAGTTCGTCACCTTCAACGTCTGTCGCTTGTGCTAGTAGTTCAGCTTCTGTAATGGTGATCGCTTGACCGTCTTCCGTAGTGAAAGACATGTCTGGAACGTCTGGTGCATCATTGATAGGGTTTACGGTTAGGTTAAGGTCAGCTGCAACAGTTTCGATCGCGTCAGTGACATCGTAAGTAAATTCAATCTCACCAAAGAAATCAGCACTTGGTGTAATCGTGAAGCTACCGTCTGGGTTTTCTACAACAACCGCATTTGGATCGTTGGTCGCAAAGTTAACCGCTTCAAGGTTATCGCCATCGACATCCGTTGCATTCGCTAACAGATCCTCTTGAGTGATAGTGATTGAACCATCTTCATCAACAGCGGCTTCAATTGGGCCGCTCACTTCAGGGCCTTCGTTGACAATTTCAACGTCTACTCTTGCAGTACTTGGTGCACTGGCTTGGCCGTCACTGATATCGAAAGTCAGATTCACTTCACCGTAGAAGTCTTCTGCAGGTTCGAAGGTAAAGGTATTATCACCGTTATCCGTTAACGTACCTTGCGTTTGGTCTGCAAGTAATAGGTTTTCGACATGAAGAATGTCGCCATCAACATCGGTAGCACCAGACAATAGGTCTTTCGCTTCGATAATCATGGAACCATTTTCAAGCATTTGGGTGTGCAATGGTTCGCCCGGAACTGGCACATCATTAACAGGTACAACGGTCAGATCTAGATGGGTTGCAACTTCATCGGTACCATCGAATACCTTGTAATCAATGTCGATTTCACCATTGAAGTTTTCATTCGGCATGAAGGTAAATGTACCATCACCATTGTCGACTAAATCACCGTCATCACCACCGTAAGTGATGTCAGAAATAGACAGCGCATCACCCTCTACATCTGTGGTGTTCGCCAGTAAATCATCAGCACTGAACGTAATACCTTGGTCTTCGTCTGTCGATAAAACCATTGGACCAGAAACGATTGGCGCATCATTCACCGACTCAAAGTTGATGTTAATGATGTTGTCATCAGTCAGTTCACCATCAGAAACTTGGTAACCTAGCTCAATTTCACCGTAGAAGTTTTCATCTGGTGTCACCGTCCAAGTACCATCACCGTTGTCAGTCAGTGTTGCATGCTCTGAGTTTTCACCCACCAGCTCAAGATTTTGAATATCAAGATCATCGCCATCAATGTCTGATGCTTGTGCCAGTAACTGTTCTTCTGTAACCACAACAGAAGCAAATTGAGCAGAACCTTCAGTATCGATAGTGATATTAGGAAGATCAGCCGTTAGCTCAATTTCGTTGTCACCCGCGTGGATGTTCAACTCAACCGTTTCGGTAATTTCTGAACCGTCTACACCAATCGATGTGAACACGGCTTCATCATGACAAGTTTGTGACACGGTCATATTTTGAACAACATAAGTACCATTTCCTTGAACTGTACCGAGTTCAAAGTAAGACACTGGTTGGTCAACCGTTAACGTGTAGTCTGTCTCGAAAGTACCACGGTCTTCTTTGTGGTAAGTCATCGAGTCAATTAGGTCACCGTCCTCATTGAACGCTTTGATTTCTACTTCCGTAAAGTGACGCGATTCTTCCATGAACCAACCACCTAAACCATCTAGGTGGAAACTGATTTCATTGATGTCTTGACCTTCAACTGAAATAGTCAGTTTTTCATCACCACTCAACCCTTGGCGATCGGTATCACCAAGGCCGTGACCTATGTGGGTGTTACCATTCCAAGCACCAAGCGGATCATCGTTACTTTGAACCGTAACCGTTAAATCACCATCCGAGAACTCACGAGTGTAAGGGTCAACTTCTGTACCCCAATCGTCTACGCTAGCGTTATCGTCGAAGGTACCAATTTGCGTAGTATGTGTGCCTTCAGCAAGAGCCCCCTCACTTGGAACAAAGCGTACTTCTGTATCAGCCGGTACTTCTTGCCCTACTTCCAGCACCACCCACTCATCATTAACATTCGCTTCAATGATGCCGTTTTCTGGCGCTTGGTCTAAACGTAGTGCAGGTTCTTCACGAAGCGTCACACCAACCGTTTGATCTTCTTGCGCTTGGATGAAGATCTCTTCGCCCGCTTCTGGCGCATCATTAACTGGATTAACCGTTAGATCGAGAGTGGTCAGAACTTCATTGTCACCATCATTGATGCTGTATGTGAAGTCCAACTCGCCATTGAAGTTTTCTGTGTGCGTGATGGTGAATGAACCATCGTCATTCGCAACAATCGTCGCGTCAGGATCGTTAGTTTGTAGGTTAGTTGCCGTTAGCTCATCACCCTCAACATCGGTCGCATTCGCAAGTAACTGCTCTTGAGTAATGGTGATTGAATTATCTTCGTCGACTTCAGCCTGAATACCAGATGTTTCAGGGCCGTCATTCACAGCAATAACATCGATGCCAGCGGTTGTAGTTGCGGTTGCACCGTCTTCGTCAACGACAACAACATCCAATGAGATGTCACCGTCGAAGTTTTCATTTGGCGTGAAGGTGTATGTGCCGTTACCGTTATCAACGAACAAGCCGTCGTCACCAGTGTAACTAACACTTGATAGAGCGACATCACCTTCAACATCGGAAGAGTTCGCTAATAGCTGCTCATCACTGATGGTGATTTGGCCATCTTCTTGCACTGTGTAAGAGGTTGAGCCCGCTACTGGCTGATCGTTCTCTGGTGTTACGCTAACATCGATAACCGCAGCCGTTGAACCTGTACCATCAGAGACATCGAATGAGAATTGAACATCACCATTGAAGTTCTCGTTTGGTGCAAAGCTGTAAGTACCGTCACCGTTGTCACTCAGAACGCCATCTGCACCTGTGTAAAGTACATTTTCAATCGACAGCTCATCACCATCAATATCTGACGCGCCTGCAAGTAGATCAGCATCGGTGAAGAGTAACGTACCGTCTTCTTCAATCGTGAACTGTTGATCTTGCGCTTGTGGCAAGTCATTCAACGGGTTCACTGTGATATCAAGACCAACTTGAACCTCACCACCATCGTTGTCGATGATGTCGAAGCTTAGATCTAGGTCGCCGTTGTAATCAGCGTCCGGTGTAATGGTGTAGCTACCATCCTCGTTTTGTTGGATGGTCGCGTTCTCATCGGTCGAAAGGTTAATAGCTTCTAGATTTTCGCTATCAATATCACCAGCTCGCGCCAATAACTGATCTTGGCTTAGTGTGATTGAGCTGTCTTCGTTGATGGTGTAAGCCAAATCGCCCGATACTGGTGGATCGTTAATTGGCAGTACATCGACATTAATCTGTGTCTCTACCGTCGCACCATCTTCATCTTGAATGGTCACACCCAGTTGAACCTGACCATTGAAGTTTTCGTTTGGTGCAAAGCTACATGTACCATCACCATTTACAGTGAAGATACCGTCTTCCCCATCGTAATTGATGCCGACTAGTTCTACATCGCCTTCGACATCCGAAGCATTAACAAGAATCTGAGATTCACTGAACGTCAGTACCGAATCTTCGTCAATGGTGTATGACGTTGGACCTGCGACCGGTGGATCATTCACTTCTAGAACGGTAATACCCGCGGTGGTCTCATCAATCGAACCATCTTCGTCAGCAACAATCACGTCAAGGCTGATATCGCCACTGAAGTTTTCATTAGGAAGGAAGGTGTAACTGCCGTCACCATTGTCTTGGAACACACCATCCGTACCACTGTAGGTCACGCTATCAACCGATACCGCACCTTCAACGTCAGAAGAGTTTGCTAACAATTGCTCATCAGAAATTGTGATGGCGTTGTCTTCATTGACCATGTACGAGGTAGAGCCCGCAACGGGTGGATCGTTCTCAGGTGTCACGCTCACATCAATGTTTGCACTAACCGTTTCTGTGCCATCCGACACATCGAAACTGAAGTTCACATCACCATTGAAGTTTTCGTTTGGTGCAAAGGTATAAGTACCATCACCGTGGTCTGTTAATACACCGTCACCGCCTGTGTAGCTGATGCCTTCTACTGTGAGGTCATCGCCATCAATATCGGTGGCACCGGTAAGTAGATCGGCATCTGTAAATTGCAGCGTACCGTCTTCTTCAATGCTGAATTGTTGATCTTGAGGAACTGGCAGGTCATTGATTGGGTTAACGGTTAAATCGGCAGAGGCTTGAACTGTGTTAGTACCATCTGAAATATCAAAGCTGATATCGATGTCGCCATTGAAGTTCTCATCTGGCGTGATGGTAAAGCTGCCATCGTCGTTTTGAGTAACTGTCGCATCGCCACCAACCGTTAGGCCACTAGCAGTTAGGTCATCGCCTTCGACATCAGATGCTTGAGACAGTAATTGCTCTTGGCTGAAACGAATCGAACCGTCTTCATCGACTGAGTACGCTAGGTCGCCTGATACTGGTGCATCATCGACTGCTGTTACGCTTACATCGATGTTTGCCGCTACCGTATCGG
>NZ_JBFRLX010000135.1:0-8305 GCF_041470165.1 Vibrio sp. 10N.286.46.A8 | reverse complement strand
AATTATAGCAAAAACATGATCATAGCTCGCTAATTGTACAACTAAATTTATATGTGTTTCAGTTGCTATTAACCTAAGAACGAGCTAAACAGTATATATGATAAATGAAACAGCCGTTATTGATACTTAACTAAATCAACATAGTTTGTGCTCAAGAGTTAGGTGGTTACCTAAGTAGCAATGAACAGATGTTATACGCCTAGTTGCAGAAGCGGTTAGCAACAACCGCGATGAGTTACAACAACGATTAAACTAGAAACAACCGATCAACATGGAGGTGTATTATGCAAATCAGTGTCGATGTCCATAACTATATGGAAACTTTGGTGGGAAATGTATTAGCGACAGAAGAGTATGTTTCTGGCTATACCAACGAGCAGTTAGCCGATCTTGCGTGTTTGGCTTTAGGTCAGCTTAAACCCATCTATATTCGCTTCGACGTCGATTTTCTATCGGCATTGCCAGAGGATAAATTGGTACTGTATAAACGAAATAGTGAGATCGCGGTCAAAAATGCAGAAAGTATGATCATTGACGACAGAAGACGCGAGCGTGACGACAATGTACCCGTTATCTTTAGTCAACATAATTTTGATGATGACGTAGAATTGCAATGGTATGAAAAGCCATTGTTGAGCGGTAAACAGTCATGATAGTTTACGGTTAATGCGGTCATTTAAGGAGTAAAAACGTGGGATTCTTTTCTAGATTATTTAGTGGCAAAGAAATAACCGAACAAAAAGTAGAAATTGAGCCAGTCGAATACAAAGGCTTCAATATCTATCAAGATGCCATTGCTGAATCTGGTCAATACCGTGTAGCTGGGCGAATCGAGAAAGAATTTGATGGTGAAATCAAAACCCATCGTTTTATTCGTTCAGATGTTGTTTCAAACAAACAAGATGCCGATGAACTAATGCTTAAAAAATCGCAGATGTTCATCGACCAAATGGGCGATAGCATTTTTAGCTAACCAAATAGGGTTAGAATTGATGTTGGTCATAATTTAGAGAGCTTTCAGTGTATATGCTGAAAGCTCTTTTTAGTTTTAGGAACAAAGAACAGCTAGTAGGTTGTTATTTAAAGGAATATTTGCAAGTGGTTTGACCTCTTGGCTCAAAAGAGGCGTCATTTCTTCAAATGAAGTGCTCCAATTCCATCCAAATCGTTATAAGTAATAACTTTTCCTGTTCTTTGAATAAAACGCTTGAAGTATTAGTTGTCGTTAGATACAAACGAATAAGTCATTGTGCCAATAGTCAAGGAATAGCTATGCAAATTGGTGTACCAAGAGAAACACTCGCAGGTGAAACGCGAGTCGCTGCTTCGCCGAAATCGGTAGAACAGCTTCTAAAATTAGGATTTGAAGTTTGTGTTGAATCACAAGCAGGTGCGTTAGCAAGTTTTGAAGATGCAGTTTATGAACAAGCTGGAGCAAAAATTGTCACCGCAGATGAAGCTTGGAAATCCGATATTATTTTTAAAGTTAACGCTCCGATCGTTGACGAAACTAAAAATGAAATTGATCTTCTTAAAGATGGCGCAACATTGGTCAGCTTTATTTGGCCAGCTCAGAACCCAGAATTAATGGAACAATTGTCCACTCGTAATATTAACGTGATGGCGATGGATTCTGTACCTCGTATTTCAAGAGCTCAAGCGTTAGATGCATTGAGTTCTATGGCTAACATCGCGGGTTACCGAGCTGTTGTTGAGGCGGCGCATGAGTTTGGTCGATTCTTCACAGGTCAAATTACGGCGGCAGGCAAAGTTCCACCAGCGAAGGTACTGGTTGCTGGGGCGGGTGTTGCTGGCCTAGCAGCAATTGGCGCTGCGGGTAGTTTGGGTGCGATCGTTCGTTCATTCGATGTTCGTCCTGAAGTAAAAGAGCAAGTCGAGTCTATGGGCGCTGAATTCTTGGAAGTGGATTTCAAGGAAGATACCAGCGCGGGTGACGGCTACGCAAAAGAGATGTCTGAAGCATTCAATAAGAAAGCTGAAGAACTGTATGCAGCTCAAGCTAAAGATGTCGATATCATCATTACAACGGCGCTGATTCCAGGTCGTCCGGCACCTAAGCTGATTACCAAAGAGATGGTAGACAGCATGAGTGCTGGTAGTGTGATTGTTGACCTTGCGGCAGCCAATGGCGGCAACTGTGAATATACCGTTGCGGATCAAGTCATTACAACGGCTAACGGCGTGAAAGTGGTAGGTTACACAGATATGGTTGGTCGACTACCGACTCAATCATCTCAACTGTATGCAACGAACCTAGTTAACTTGCTGAAACTGCTTTGCAAAGAGAAAGATGGCAACATCAATATTGACTTTGAAGATGTTGTGCTACGCGGTGTTACTGTGGTTAAAGAGGGTGAAGTCACTTGGCCTGCACCACCAATTCAAGTTTCAGCTCAACCACAACAAGCTAAGCCCAAAGCGGTCAAACCAGAGCCAAAAGTTGAAGAGCCGGTTTCTCCAATTAAGAAAGTGGCAGGCATGGCGGTTGCTGTAGGTGCATTTGCTTGGGTAGCGTCGGTTGCTCCTGCTGCGTTCTTATCTCACTTTACCGTTTTTGTACTCGCTTGTGTGGTGGGTTATTACGTCGTTTGGAATGTAAGCCATTCTCTGCATACGCCTTTGATGTCCGTAACTAACGCGATTTCAGGAATCATTGTAGTCGGTGCACTGTTACAAATAGGACAAGGAAGTGGCGTTGTCACGTTCTTATCATTTATTGCCGTATTAATTGCAAGTATCAATATCTTTGGTGGCTTTACCGTAACCAAACGTATGCTTGAAATGTTCCGTAAAGACTAAGGAGTGACAGATGTCTGAAGGATTAGTACAAGCAGCTTATATTGTTGCTGCTGTATTCTTTATTATGAGCTTAGCTGGGTTGTCGAAACAGGAATCTGCGCGTGCAGGTAACTATTACGGTATCACGGGTATGGCAATCGCGTTGATCGCGACGATCTTTGGCCCACATTCTGCAGGTATTGTATGGATCATCATTGCTATGGTGATCGGTGGTGGTATTGGTATCCACTACGCAAGAAAAGTAGAAATGACTGAAATGCCTGAGCTGGTGGCAATTCTGCACAGCTTCGTAGGTATGGCAGCAGTACTTGTAGGTTACAACAGTTACATTGATCCACCTGCTACCGTTTCTATCAACCCTGCTGATATTCATGCAGAGCACGTGATCCACCTAGTGGAAGTGTTCCTTGGCGTGTTTATCGGTGCGGTGACGTTCACGGGTTCTATTGTTGCGTTTGGTAAGCTTCGTGGCGTTATCTCTTCGTCTGCATTGAACATTCCTCATAAGCATAAGTGGAACCTTGCGGCGATCGTAGTTTCTACACTACTGATGATCATGTTCGTTAAAGCGGACGGCAGTATGTTCGCGCTAATGGTGATGACTCTTATCGCATTCGCATTCGGTTACCACCTAGTGGCATCGATTGGTGGCGCAGATATGCCAGTGGTTGTCTCTATGCTGAACTCGTATTCTGGTTGGGCAGCAGCAGCGGCAGGTTTCATGCTTGCGAACGATCTGCTTATCGTAACCGGTGCATTGGTTGGTTCGTCAGGTGCAATTCTTTCTTACATCATGTGTAAGGCGATGAATCGCTCTTTCATCAGCGTTATTGCTGGTGGATTCGGCCAAGACGTGGTTGTGTCTGATGGTGATGAAGAGCAAGGTGAACACCGCGAAACATCAGCTGAAGATGTGGCTGACATGCTTAAAAACTCAAAGTCAGTCATCATCACTCCTGGATATGGCATGGCAGTAGCTCAAGCTCAATACCCAGTGCATGAAATCACTGAGAAGCTGCGAGCGCAGGGCATCAATGTTCGATTTGGTATCCATCCAGTTGCTGGTCGGTTACCGGGTCACATGAATGTGTTACTTGCTGAAGCAAAAGTACCTTACGATATCGTTCTTGAAATGGACGAACTCAACGATGACTTCAATGAGACCGATACTGTTTTGGTTATCGGTGCAAACGACACAGTGAACCCTGCAGCACTTGAAGATCCAAATAGTCCAATCGCTGGCATGCCAGTACTTGAAGTTTGGAATGCTCAGAACGTTATCGTATTCAAACGTTCGATGAACACCGGTTATGCAGGTGTGCAAAACCCGCTGTTCTTCAAAGAGAATACGCAGATGTTGTTTGGTGATGCGAAACAGAGCTGTCTCGGTATTCTAGAGCATCTATAGGAAACACTTTTTAAGTATTTTCTAAGCAAAAGCATTAAGTCGTAACTAAATAAGGAGCTCATTAGAGCTCCTTTTTTTTGTTCATCTGAAAGTCGCTGTATCCTAAAGCAACAATCTATGACCCATAAGCAGCAATCTATGGCCCATAAGCAATAAGCACAGTCCGATAGACGGCCGTAAAACTCATTTGAATGAAGTTATAACGACTCAAACGATTAGCGAGTACAGCTGTGCAACATAGCCCTAATATGATCGAATTTGTCGCTATAACTCGTCATTAGCACGGTTTTTCATGCGGTTATAAATTTATCTTTGATAACGAATGGTATATATTTGATTGATCTATATGAATTTGCGTTGGTTTGTGATCATCAAAAGAACATTTACTCTGCTTATCGCTACATTATCAGTTTCAGTGAACGCGTTTGCTGACTCTTTACCTGAGCGTATCGATAACTTCACTAAACTTTTTGATCATGAAATGGCAATTGAATCTTATGATATTCGACTGCTTCAGGCTGATTACCCGACTCGCTTGATCATGCCGTCTTCTATGCTGCCGCAAACTGCTGAATACCCACTAAAAGACATCCAACGCTTATACCGGTTATCAAAAACATGCAGCGGAAAGTTGCCTTTAAGCCCTCTAATCACAGAGCCTTTGGTCTTTACTCGTGCAATGTGTAAAGGAACTAAACTTTCTGATCGTTGGTTTACTCGAAGTGGTTTGATTCATCCCGGTGGCGGTTCATATGCCGCACGCTACGTTGAGTTATACCCAGAGAAATTTGACTCATTGAAGCGCTACATGCACATTCAAGAGCGACCGAACACCGAACACGATGAACTACTGTCTCGTCTACAGAAGATGGACAATGAAGCCATAACAGCTTTGCTAGCGGGTGCGAGTATGTTTGTTGAGCTTGATGAAATGTGGGTCAAGCGCGGTGATAGATATTACCTGTATAAAGAATCAGTTTGGAACGAAAACGCTACGCTCGCGGGTTTAGCCTTTAGTTTGTCCTCAGAAGGCAACAGCTGTTTTGTCCAACGCGGCAATGTATGTTGGGAAATAGAAGATCATTCAGAGCTTCTGCAGATCGCCATGTTTATTTTGGTGATTGCCAATATCCTACTCGTGTTGGGGTGGGCGGTTTACCGTTGGAACAGTAAAAAACAAGAGATGAAGAGCCGCATGCTGGTTCTTCAAATTCTAACGCATGAATTAAGAACACCGATTGCGAGTTTGTCATTGACGGTTGAAGGGTTTAGGCGAGAGTTCGAACACTTGCCAGAATCGGTATATGATGAATTTCGTAGGTTGTGTGAAGATACACGCCGTTTAAGGCAGTTGGCAGAAGCAAGTAAAGACTATTTGCAATCAGACAACCAACCGCTTGCAACAGAGTGGGTGCCAAGTGTTGAAGAGTGGCTTCAATACAAAGTTGAAGAAGACTTTGCTCCGGGCATTGAACTCCGCGTAAACAAAGATATTGCTGCAAAAGTAAACGTATATTGGTTAGGAACGTGTATCGATAACCTGATCAGAAATGCAGTGAAATACGGCGTTGCCCCGGTGATACTAGAACTGAATACTTCTGACAAGAAGCTGACATTCAAAGTTATAGATAATGGAGACTTGTCTCGCAAAGATTGGGGGCAACTAAGAAAGCCATTCGTAAGTAAGAGTGGACTCGGTTTAGGTCTGACGATAGTAGAATCTATGGTCGGAAAAATGGGCGGTCACATGACGCTTATCGGCCCCCCAACAACATTTATTTTGGAGATACCTTGTGAAACAGACATTGCTTCTCGTTGAAGACGATAAAAATTTAGCTGACGGTTTATTAGTTAGCCTTGAGCAAGCTGGATATGAATGTTTACATGCCGAGCTGATCTCTGAAGTTGAAGGCTACTGGGAACAAGCGGATCTTGTGATCCTAGACCGTCAACTTCCTGATGGTGACTCAGTAGATTCACTTCCAGGTTGGAAGAAAAAGAAAGACATCCCAGTTATTTTGCTTACGGCTCTCGTGACAGTAAAAGACAAAGTAGCCGGCTTAGACTCAGGTGCGAATGACTACCTAACGAAACCATTTGCAGAAGCTGAACTGTTTGCTCGAATCCGTGCACAGCTACGCCTACCTGATGCTGAAGATCAAGATGCATCAAAAGTGATGGCTCAAAACCTTGTAATTGACAAATCAACACGTGAAGTGTTTTTTAACGAACTGGAAGTCACGTTAACGCGTACGGAATTTGATTTACTATTATTCTTGGCAAGCAATCTTGGTCGAGTGTTTACTCGCGATGAGCTACTAGACCACGTTTGGGGTTACAACCACTTCCCAACAACTCGTACTGTAGATACGCACGTTCTGCAACTAAGACAGAAGTTGCCAGGTTTAGAAATTGAAACCTTACGTGGCGTTGGCTACAAGATGAAAGCGTAATGAAAAAAGCCTTACTTCCACTACTGATTTTATCAAGCGTCATCAATACTGCACACGCAGCCGATTGGTTTAAGGACAGTGATGCGCTGACACAAGTGCACAAGCACCTGCTAGATAATGATTTAGCATTGATGTTTGATTCATTGGTGGAAGTTTGGCAAATCAACGCTTCGCAATCTCGCGAAGATCATCTCAATCAGCTGTTCGAGCAAGCATTGAACAAAGATTGTGGGAAAACGCTCACCAAAAACACTTTACCGGACTGGATAAGCTCGGTCGTCGTGAAAAGACACATTATTCAAAGCCCAGGCAGGGAAACATTCCGCGTGGCGATTGATGTTGAATCGGAAAGCAACATCCAAGACATCACCTTTGAGAAGTGGGTCGACAAGGTCGTTTCGTCTGACAGTGAGTTCACCAAAGGTAACCCGGTAATCAATAATACTTCAGTGAGCGTATACAGCAAACGTTATAGCTTAGCGTCTCAACTTGATTCCGGACTTTATCGCCTGACTGTAAAAGGAAATAGCGGTAACTCCTGGAGCACTTGGGTCATTCTTGGTGAAGTGGTTATGCGTCAACAAGTTCGTTGGGCATCTAAAGACTCTTGGTTGATCGATAAAAAAGCACTGCTGAACCCATACTGTCCATTACCAAAGCTAGACGTAGGTTTGTACGATTATGTCGATGAACGATATAAGCAGGTGTGGGGTAAAAGTTATGAATCCGATTATCCGACCAATTTAACGGGTGAAGAACTGCCCAATGATCGTTATGTTTTAGCTGTATCAATGGTACATTCGCGCTGGCAAGGTGACATAGCGATAGAGCAAGCACAAACTATCAGTAAAACTTATGATATTTCTAGCGAAGAGTAGCTAAAGTAATTTAGAATTGAGCCGTTAATAATGTAAGGGATCTAACAAAGATAAACGGCATGAAAAATACAACTAAACTACTCGCAGCATCAATTGCATTCGCCAGTCTTCCTCTTTCAGCAGCAAACTACGCCATTGAAGCGCGTGGTGATGCGATGGGTGGTGTTGGTGTTGTTTCAGCAAACTTCCTAACAGCTCCATTCTATAACCCAGCACTTGTTGCTATTTATCGTCGTAACGATGATATGGGTATGATCACGCCAAGTTTTGGTGGTAGTTATAATGACCCCCAAGACATGAAATCAAATATTGATTCCGCTCTGGCTGCGACAAACACTGCAGATTTAGATGCAGCTCTTAAAAAACTCGATGGTAACCAAGCTAATGTTGAACTTGGTGGTGTTGTCGCATTCGCTATCCCAAATCAATTTATAGCGGCTAACCTATTCGGCAAAGCCTATACAGAATCGTTTGCTACACCAAATGTTTACAATGAAGCGTCAGCGACAGATGCCGATAAGCTTGAGTTGTCGACGGTAGAAGCCGTTGCTATTGGTGTTACCGAAGTTGGATTAACTCTCGCTAAATATCAAACCTTTATGGGGCAGCATATTTCATTTGGTATCACGCCTAAACTTCAACGTATTTACACATACAACTACGTTGCTTCTGTTAAGAGCTACGATTTGTCTGATGTAAGAGACAATGGTGAAGGTGAAACTTCTTTTAATATGGATGCTGGCGCG
>NZ_JBFRLX010000134.1:0-13900 GCF_041470165.1 Vibrio sp. 10N.286.46.A8 | reverse complement strand
TTAAACTGATCTTGTTAGCAGAGCGGGCATTTTTGTACTGGTTGAGCCGGGGGAAGCTGCAACCAGATTTTTTTTGAGAAGGGGCATTCCTATAAGCACTTGTCTATAAACATACGTCTATAGGACATTAGTGTTTACCAGAAAATCCAAGCGAACAGAGTCAGAACTAGGATACAAACTAGGTTCAACACCATACCGACTCGCATCATTTCTTTTTGTTTGATATGACCAGAGCCAAATACAATCGCATTAGGTGGTGTCGCGACTGGTAGCATGAAGGCACAAGATGCGGCAATCGCAATCAGTGCAGATAAGATAACAGGTGACATACCCAGCGCTTCAGCAATGGTTGCAAATACAGGGACAAGCAATGCCGCACTCGCTGTGTTACTCGCAAACTCCGTTAGGAATACCACGAACGCTACTACGGCTAGAATCGTAAGAAGTATACCTGCTGTTTCTAAAAATCCGCTTAGTGAGTGTGCTAGGAATACGCTGGTTCCGGTCGCTTTCAGAATGTTACTTAAACAGATACCACCTCCGAACAGGATAAGTACACCCCAATCCGTTGTCTTCTCAACGTCTTTCCATTCCACGGCTCTAGAAGCGCCAAGCAGTACAATGGCGCCAATCGCTACCAAACTATCAAACTTAGAGAACCCGCCAATCATTGCGTTGATCGGCTTGCCGAATATCCAAAGCGTTACGGTTAAAAGGAAGATAGACAGTGTGATTTTCTTGCTGTTTGTCCACTCGACAGGTGCATGGTCTAACTCGAATTTGTGGTCAAGTTTTGGCTTAGTCATCACGTACAAAATAATCATCGTGATTGGCAGTAAGATCATTGAGATAGGTAGCCCAAGCGCCATCCATTCTGTGAAGCTCAAGCCAACTTCTGCCGCAGCAATGGCGTTTGGTGGGCTACCAACTAAAGTTGCGATACCACCGATTGAAGCACAGTAAGCGATACCCAATAGCACGAACACGTAGGTGTTTCGGTCTTCACTTTGGTCGACTTTGTTCATGATACCAAGAACAAGAGGGAGCATCATTGCTGTGGTGGCGGTGTTTGAGATCCACATGGATAAACCCGCACTCACACCGAACAACATGAACACGGCTACCGACATTCTGCCTTTTGCTATGAGCAATACTTTGTCAGCTATCGCTTTATCCAGCTCTTGCTTGTTCAGTGCGGCTGCCAACGCGAATCCACCCATGAACAAGAATATGATGGGATTCGAAAAGTTAGCCAGTGCTGCGGGCGTGTTGAATACACCAAACAAGACAGCCAATAGGGGAACGAGCAAAGCGGTGATGCTGACGTGGATAGCTTCTGTTAACCATAGAATGGCAACGAACACGAGAATACTTAAACCCGTATTCACTTGCGCTTCGAATGGCAGGGAATTGAGCAAAACTGCAAATAGCGTGAAATTACCAATTAATATCATGCTGTTGCGGGTAAACAACCAGTGTTTCAGTGTAGTAACAAGTGCCGTCATAAGACGCTCCTTTTGTTTATCCTCGTTTTATTGGTGCACGACTTCGTTGAGCGGTGCTTATTATTTTCGAGGTATATAGACTTGATGTAGGGTCAGACTTTGTTGGGAGAATGTTACTCAAGTTAATAAAGGAGTGTTGGTGTGTTTTTGCTTAACAATGGGGAAGTGTGAGGCAACAAATTCAAAATGTGTAGTTTTCTACACATCGGTCTCTGCTGGTTCTAAAATAGGGCTTGCTGAAGGAGTTACAATCGGATTTTTAGTAGGGCTTGCTGTGGGGTCTGCTATAGGATTTACATTGGGGTCAGTAATAGGGCTAGGAATCGGCAATGATTCTGGTTTTGGACTGGGTTGGATCGGCTCTTTAGGGCCAAGGAATTTTGGCGTAGTACCAATAATATACAGATCAAGAAACGCTTTGGTACGTGCAAATACTTCACGTAAACGTATTGAGGTTCCCGAATGATGGGTTGGTCCTGAAACCGCCAAACACTGCGCATTAATATCATAAGAGTTAGCGATAAATAGCGCTCTTTCACAGTGGAACTTCTGAGTGATGATTAGGAAGTTATCGGTATCGAATATCTTTTTGGCGCGAACAATCGAATCTAGGGTTCTGAACCCCGCATAATCTAGATTGATGCGTTCATCGGGGACACCCGCTTTTAACAAGTCGCGTTTCATCGTCCACGGTTCATTGTAAGAGCGATGAGCGTTATCGCCACTCAGTAGAAATTGGTCCACTTTTTCACGCTCGAACAGCTCAATTGCCGCTTCGATTCGGTGCTTATAATAGTCGTTGAGTGTTCTACCTAAATATTTGCTTGTGCCAAGCACTACGGCGACCTCAAGCTCGGGCACTTCATCTATATCGTAGATGATGCGATCTTCTGCTTGCCATGAAACCCAATAATCGATCGCAATAACCGCAGCGCTGCCTACTAAGAACACGAGGAAAGCGCCAAACAGAAAACCTTGCAGTTTTTTGTAAGCTTTTAATAAGTGGCTACGGAAAATGTGAGAATCAAATTTCACTCTCGGTATGGTCCTTTGACTGAGCAATAATTTTTGAGTGCTCGATAATACCAAATAAAAATGAGAAAAATCAGTTAAAAAGACAAGACAGTGTAAAGAAAAAAGCCCCCGCAGTTGCAGAGGCTCTTGTAAGAGTAGTTAACGCTCTTTATTCCAAGCGCAGCACGTTTATTAGAATGCAGTACGCTTGTAGCGACGGTAAACCGGCTGCCAGAAGTGCTGGTCAATCGCTTGTTGTAGTGCTTCTTCAGTGATCTCTAGAGCAACACCTTGCTCAATCGCTTTTTTACCAACGGCAAAAGCAATCTTTTTAGATACGGTGTGGATCTCTTCCAATGGTGGAAGTAGAGCACCTGAGCCATTGATAGCAAGTGGGGAACACGTTGCAAGTGCTCGGCTTGATTCCATTAGCATTTCGTCAGTGATGCGTGAAGCATTCACAGCCAATACACCAAGGCCAATACCTGGGAAGATGTAGCTGTTATTACACTGAGCGATTGGGTAAGTGGTGCCGTTGTGAACCACTGGCTCAAACGGGCTACCTGTCGCAACAAGCGCTTGGCCGTCAGTCCAACGAATAATGTCATTTGGTGTTGCTTCAACACGGCTTGTTGGGTTTGACAGTGGGAACACGATAGGACGTTCACAGTGTAGGTTCATCTCTTTGATGACTTCTTTGCTGAACAGACCCGGCGCACCAGATACGCCAACCAGAACCGTAGGTTTCGCGTGACGAACAACGTCTAGTAGAGAGAAACCAGTGCCGTCGCTTTCCCAATCTTTGGTGTTCGCGTTGGTTTGAACTAGACGCTGTTGGAAATCAAGCAGGTTTTGCATGCCTTCCTGTAGCAGACCCCAACGGTCAACCATGTAAACTTGAGAGCGAGCTTGTGCATCGCTGATACCTTCAGACACCATTTGAGCAATGATAGCTTCAGCAATACCACAACCTGCAGAACCCGCACCTAAGAAGGTGATGCGTTGGTCTGACAGTTTGCTGTTCGCTGCTTTACATGCTGCAAGTAGAGAACCAACCGTTACAGCGGCTGTACCTTGGATATCATCGTTGAAACAACAGAGGCGATCTTTGTAGCGTTCAAGCAGTGGCATTGCGTTCTTTTGTGCGAAATCTTCGAACTGAACTAATGCATCAGGCCAACGGCGTTGAACGGCTTGAATGAATTCTTCAACAAATGCATCGTAATCAGCACCCGTGATACGAGGGTGACGCCAGCCCATGTACATTGGGTCAGCAAGACGCTGCGGGTTGTTTGTACCCACATCGAGCACGATTGGTAGCATGTAAGCTGGGCTGATGCCGCCACAAGCTGTGTAAAGTGCTAGTTTACCAATTGGAATACCCATGCCACCGATACCTTGGTCTCCCAAACCAAGAATACGCTCACCATCCGTAACCACGATAACTTTAACGTTGTGGTTTGTCGCATTGTTCAGTAGGTCATCGATACGATCGCGGTTCGGGTATGAGATAAACAGACCACGGCCACGACGGTAAATATTTGAGAAGTTCTCACATGCTGCGCCAACTGTTGGCGTGTAAATGATAGGCATCATTTCAGAGATGTGGTTTTGAACTAAACGATAAAAAAGCGTTTCATTAGTGTCTTGGATGTTACGAAGGTAGATATGCTTATCCATATCACTTTCGAAGTTACAATATTGCTTGTATGCACGTCCTACTTGCTCTTGGATTGTTTCGGTTGTTTCCGGTAACAAGCCTTCAAGGTTGAAAGAACTGCGCTCTTCAGCAGAGAATGCGCTGCCTTTGTTTAGAAGAGGGGTACTTAGTAGAGCAGGACCAGCATAAGGGATATATAGAGGGCGTTTATCGTTGTTCATTAGATGCCTAATATGGGAGAAAGGGTAACCGAAAAATGATAACGGTTTAGTTATTCAATTGTAAATAGTTTACCTCCGATCTTTGCAAACAAAATGATATTCTTACCCATGTCCCACACTTATCGAATTTTAGCACCATAATTCGTTATACTTTGCTCACACTTTTTCGCGACGCCTCTTTTTTATGTCATTACTGCCCATCGATGCTTATCAAAACGTATTTCACGAACAAATCGCTAATTCTCATCTAGTAGTAGAAGCTGAAACCGGATCGGGCAAATCAACGCGTTTGCCAATTTGGGCTTGCCAACATGGGCGAGTACTGGTGGTTGAACCAAGACGTATCGCGTGTACTTCACTGGCTAAATATCTCGCACAGCAATCGGGTGAGAAGCTTGGGAACAAAGTGGGTTATGCGATTAAGCTAGAGTCGGAATACAACGAGCAAACTGACGTTGTTTTTGTTACTCCCGGGATCGCGCTACGCTGGCTATCTGAAGATGGGCTTGCTGGCTTTGATGTCATCGTTGTCGATGAATTTCACGAAAGGCGTTGGGATATCGATTTGCTGGTGGCGATCCTCAAACAAAAAGAGAGCCATCGCTTGGTGATCACGTCTGCTACCATCGAAGGGGAACGTCTTGCTCACTATTTGAATGCGGGTCGGATAAGCTGCGAAGGTCGCACCTATCAAGTTGCTATTGAACACCGAGCGAATGAATCGAGAGCTCTGCCGGATAGCCGACATCTAGAGCAGCGCATCGCTGAAGAGGTGAATCACCAACTGATTGCTTCACATGGCGATATCTTGGTTTTCCTGCCGGGTAAGAAAGAGATCGTGCAATGTGAGCAAACGTTGGCAAAGAATCCAGATATCCAAGTTGTTAAATTGCATGCTTCGGTGAGTGATAAGGAGCGAGATCTCGCTTTATCTGGTCGTAATACTGGCAATAGTGATAATGGCAGCGGTTTGCGAAAGGTCATCCTTGCTACCAACGTGGCCGAAACTTCGTTAACCATTCCTGACATTGGTGTTGTGATAGATTCAGGATTAGAAAGACGCACCGTTCAACGAAACGGTAGAACGACTTTGATGCTTAAATCCATATCACGAGCCAGTGCCAAGCAACGAGCTGGTCGTGCGGGCAGGGTGATGGATGGTGTTTGTGTGCGTCTCTATGGTGAGCATGCAGCGTTGGAGTTAGTGACACCGCCAGAATTGCAACGCGAAGAATTAACCGAACCTATGTTGGCTGCGGCATGTTGTGGCAACTCGATCGAGAGCCTATCTTTCCTAGATCCTATCCCTGAGAAATCACTAAACAGCGCAATACAAACCTTGCTGACGATGGAAGCGATTAATGCCGACCATCAAATCACCGAGCATGGCAAAAAGCTATACCCGCTGCCGATTGATGCTTTGTATGCCGATATCGTTACTCGAATCAAAACCAAAGCACTCAAAGAAGCGATGGTGGATCTCACGGCGGCGTTGTCCGTCCCAGCTCGCTTGTATCAGTTACCGAACAATGCAGAACATCTTGAAGCACTCGCTCAGCAAGAGAAAGAAGGGTGCGATCTAAGCCTGTTGATTCAGATCGTTCGTGGTCGCGATTATCCGCATTTAGAAATCGATCAGCAGGCATTGAATGAAGCACAGGGACTGGCTAAGCAAATGCGGGAGGTGTTTGAGCTTCCTCAGCTAGAAGTCGCGTCACGTTTCCAACGTACTGAACTGCTTAAGACTATTGTGCATTTGCATCCTGAGCTAGTGTTTGTGCGCAGGCTGAAGAGGAAAGAAGCCTTTGCTAATGGAGTTTTAGAGGTAGTACTCGGCCGTCAGAATCGTTTCCCGGACAATGCACAAGCGATGTTGGTGCTTGATACCCATAGTTTGCCGGGAAGAGGTGTTAAGCAAACACTGACCTTAGCGACGGTTACGGCACCTATTCCTCTTGAGCTTATCATTGAAGCTGAACTCGGAGAGTGGCAACAAGGTGAAACAAGAGTAAATGATGATGGAGTCTTTACCGAAATGGCTTTGGTGTACGCAGGCCGTACAATTACGAGCAAACTTATTGCAGCAGAAGGTCAGTTATCATTAAAGCCAATCGTCGATCTTGTGTTAAAAGGCGTCCACCTTCCCGGTTTTGCACAAGCTCGCACTCAACAAATCAAACATTGGCAGCTGTATGTGAAACTCGGTCTCGATGAACAAACCAAATACACACCAGAAATGGATAACATTAACTTTGAGCTATGGTTTATAGATCAACTCGAGGTGCTAGGTGTCACGGATGTCAGCGAGTTGGAAATGTTTGACCATGCCGATATTCCATTTGATGGTATCCCAATTTGGCTATATCCAGAATTTGCAGAAAAATACCCGTTTGCATTGGGCCTTGCTGACTTACATCTTGATGTCGAATACTTCCCTGCAAGAAAGCTGATTCATGTGCATTATCAGTCGGGGAGTCGAAAGCTATCGCCTAAGCGTTGGGAGCTTCCAACATGGTCTGGTTGGCGGATTCAATATAAGAAAGCGAGTCGGATTATCGACATAAAATAGATGGATAAGTTTTATCTCTAAAATATTAATCAAATAGGTGCATATATGATTTTTCAGTGTTTTTTATGTTACAAGTTTGATTTTTATATGCCTTTTTAACCAATCAAAAGGTCATAAAAGACCATTCTTCTATATCCTATTGCTATAAAGAAAGAGTTGATAGATATTGAGTATATTGTGTTGCCAAAGTGTCGGGGGACATCATGGATAAACAGGAAGAGACGCGTGTAGAGTTCGATTACACAACATTTCTTGGCGCCTCATGCAGTAAAAAATGGACTTTTCTGGAAGCTCTCACCACTATTGCGCCAGTATTCAGTACCGTCTGGAGAGATAGCATTAAAGAGCTAGCCAGCCCGGAAGATCGCTTATGGCAAATGGCATTGAAATCAATGTCGACGCGTAAAAGTGATGAGTCGAACATTGTTACCTTACTTAAGCTTGCCAAGCTAGAAGGGATCAATGAGCTCAAGGTTGTCATGCCATATTCGCTTGAAGACGAGCAGATTGATTATATTGAATCGCGTAGTCATTTAGTGATTGCAGATAACTCTGGTGAAGAGTTCACTATCAAGCTTTGATGAAATATACATTGTAAAAAGGGCCTCAATATTGAGGCCCTTTTAGTATCTAAAATTTGTGCTTACTAGCTAGCTTATTAGCTTTCTAGCATGTGATTAGTCGACTAATCAATTAGTCCGTAATCGGCACGAAGCACATCAATGATTTCTTGCTTCGGATTGTCGCTTAATACAATCTCGCCACCGGTGATTTTCGCTGCGATATCAAGATAAGTACGAGACAGAGACATCAGTGAATCAAGAGGCAGCTCATTGTCACAAGCTAATGCTTCACGTTCTGGCATGCGTTCTTTGTTCAAAAGGATATCCGCGTCAGGGAAGTAGTTAAGTAAGAACTGGCGGAATCCTTCTTTAGAATTCTCAACGATGTTGCCCTTGTTGTACTCTTGAGTATCCCAAATACGAGATGAATCTGGAGTACCTACTTCATCCATGTAGATAAGTTTTTCTTTACCTTGAGCATCGTTCACGTAGCCGAACTCAAATTTCGTGTCGACAAAGGTTTGATCGACGTTTGCTAGCGCTTGGCTAATTACGTTGAAGCCTTCTTTTAGAAGTTTCTCGTAATGCGCAATGTCACTTGCTTGAGTAAAGTTGAACGCTGCGAAGTTGTCTTCGATGTTGTTGCGAGTGATGTTCACATCATCCGCTTCTGGAACGCCAGGAATCCCTTTCAAAATCCCTTTTGTCGAAGGCGTGATCAGTAGCTCAGGTAATTTCTTGTCTTTCTCAAGGCCTTCAGGCATCTCGATACCACAGAATTCACGTTCGCCGTTCGCGTATGCACGCCACATAGAACCCGTGATGTATTGACGACAAATCGCTTCGATCATGACTGGGCGAGCTTTTTGTACAATCCATACGAATGGGTGAGGGATATCAAGAATGTGACTGTCAGCAAGGCCGTTGTCTTTAAACAATTTGAACCAGTGGTTAGAGATAGCATTCAGAGCCGCTCCCTTACCTGGAACACCTTTAAGATTACCTTCACCACGCCAAATACAATCAAACGCAGAGATACGGTCACTGATCACCATGATGGCTAAAGGCGCATCGGGCGCTACATTGTAGCCTTTCTCTTTGATTAGTCGTTGGCTATCTTCTTCAGTTAACCAGTAGACCGAACGAACCTTGCCACTGTGGACAGGTTTATCAGTACGGATTGGTAGGTCATCATTTACGGCAAGAACTTGATCAGCAAGGCTCATTTAGACATTCCTATCTTTTATCAAACGTCATACAGAGAAGTGCGGTGTGCACATGATTAGACGGGCATTATACCCAATCTATTATTTGCTTCCAGATAAAAAGCAAACGATTGCTAAATCTATTGATCAAATAAAAACCCCCGCCTAACTATTCGCTAGAAAATTGGCGAATTGTAGGGCAGGGGAAGGCAGTCTGTTGGGCTGTGTTTTGGGGCTATGCTGTTAAGTTAACTTAAGTTTGTTAGCTAAAAGATTAAGCTACGTTTGTGAGCTATGTTGTTAACCGAGGTAGGCTTAGTGAATACGCTCTGAAGTTTCATCCATGAAGAACACTTCGCATTGAAAGCGTTGGCCTAACGTTCTTAGGTATTGTTGGCTGAATGAGTCGATGGACGTACTTGCAACGATTGCGCTCGCGTTTCCTGAGCGTATTGCTTTCTCGACTGTCTCTACTTCATTCATTTGGTTCGACGCTTTCATATGGATAACACGCTCGCAGCAAACGTTGTGTTGCTTAAGCTGCTTAGCAGATGGTCTTGGTGTTTGAGCAGTAAACAGCAACCATTGATGTTGATTGGACAGCAACGCCATTCTTGCGAACAACGCTTCCTCGTTTGAGTTTTTGCTTTTACGAGAAACTGATGTAAATGCGCAGTGAACTAGCGGGCTAGAGTGTTGGGCTTTAACGTGTGCTTGAATCATTTTGCTGTCCTTATATACATGCTGTATTTGTATACAGTAGTTTTTGTTGCTTATAAGATCAAGCGTTTTTTGCGGGATTATTGGTCGTTTTATTGTACCTAGGCAAGGGGTTGTTATTTAAGTTGTTGATATTTAATGTTAAATTAAATTCGACTGATTTTTCTATTTTGTCTCATAAATTGAAAAAATGTGATTTCTATACAGGTGTATACAGTGGTTTTTGCAGAAAAGTACTGTATATACCTGTATAGAAGATAAGAAGATAAGAAGATAAGAAGATAAGAAGATAAGAAGATAAACCCCAGATACAAAAAAAGCGCCTTAGGCGCTTTCTTATATTTCAACGGTGTTGCTTATCTCAATGTCGCTTGGGAGAGTTTTGCTCTCATTTCCATTTCACCAATATTGAACTGGCGAACATCAATGGTTGCAATATCATTGCACTCTTGACATGCATGATGACACTTACCATCTAGGTAGTCGTGCTTTTTAACTAGGCTTGGCTTTTTGCACCAATCACAAACGCCTTCTATTGTGAACATATTCTCTCCTCACCTGTTTAAGTCAGGTGTATTTTCGGCGCAAATTATGACACAAGTAAGACTCATTAGTTAATAGTTTGTTACCTGTTTTTGAGAGGGGGATCGATTGCAGTACTAATAAAATCGATATCTTTGCGACTTTGGAAATCGAGTTTGCTTGGTTGTTTACGTTTTTGTAACACTCTTAAGGATGGTTTTTAGCGAATTGTTCAAACGTTTCATCTCTTCGTCACACCCGTAACCATCTGGGTGGTAGATTTTGGATAGCTGTTTATATCGAATTTTAATGCTTTTTTGATTCGGAATTGAGCTAGGTGTATACCCAAATAGAGCGCAGGCTACTTGTAAATTGTTCAGGCTGTTGTCATTTTTCTGTTTTTTTAACTCATGGAACATCGTGTGCAGCTGACGTTTCTGCTGCTTAATAGTGAA
Source organism: Vibrio sp. 10N.286.46.A8 (assembly GCF_041470165.1). Lineage (NCBI taxonomy): Bacteria > Pseudomonadati > Pseudomonadota > Gammaproteobacteria > Vibrionales > Vibrionaceae > Vibrio > Vibrio sp. 10N.286.46.A8. The sequence goes on along the minus strand of NZ_JBFRLX010000134.1, from coordinate 3,466 downwards.
GTCCTTCGAGCTAAGCTGTGCTTCAAGTGTCTGCTTTTGTTGCCCCAATTCACCCGATTTTAGAGCGTGTCTTCTTTTTGATATCACCAGAGTCATGATAATGCTGACAATTGAAATCAACACGGCTAAGGCTGTGCCAATTAGATAGTCTGAATACGTTAGGTTAGAACGTGTTACCTGCTCTCTAGAGGGCAGATAAGAAGGGGAGCTACTTGCTCGCTCTGGATTAGATAGCCTCTGATTCGTGCTGCTTTCAGCAATGACGTTCTCAATCGAAGAGATCTGCTTGGCACGTTGCTGGTTGAATTGCGCTTCCAGAATACGGTTATAGCCATCTTCGGCTGTTGGATTGTTTTTTAAGGCCGCTTCATACCATAGCTGTGCTTCATCTAATGGTTTTAGGAGTTCTTCCTGAAGTGAGGATTCGTAGAGCTTTGCGACTTCGATAGGCGCGCGTTGGTTACCTTGTAAGGCTGATTTAATAAACCATTCTAAAGCTAGCTTGTTGCTTTGCTCTACACCTGATCCTGCCAAGTACCATTCACCCAGCCTAAATTGCGCATCTGCATTGCCGTTTTCTGCGGATTGCGAGTACCAATAAAATGCATCGTTGGTGCTCAAAGGGACATCATTACCTGATTCATAAGCTTGAGCTAGTTGGTATTGAGAAACTGGATCTTGAGGTTGAGATTCTATCGAGAATGCAACGTTGCTTTCTGCATGAACGACGTGTGCAGTAGAGAACTGTATTGTAGAAAAGATGAGGGTGAAAAATAGAGTTCTAAGAAGTGATGATGACAGAAAGTTGGATAGGATAAACAATAGATAAGTCTCGTTAAAAAGCCCAGAGTCGGTATATCAGTATGAATATGGCTAGTCGTGTGACTTTGAACAAGCCACACGACGATAAGCAACTATATAGAGGTTAATTCAATAGATAAAGACGAACTGGGCTTTAATCGTGCTACTTAAGCGGCAAGATTTGAATTTCTACGCGACGGTTACAAGCGCGACCTTGAGAGCTGTTGTTGTCACACAGAGGGTAACGCTCACCGTTACCACGAGCAATGGCACGGCCTGCAGCAACGTCTTGAGAGATCAAGAATGCACGAACCGATTCAGCACGACGCTCAGAAAGAACTTGGTTAGAAGACTCGCTGCCTGTGCTGTCAGTGTGACCTTCGATCACTAGGCTAGTGTCTGGGTATTCAACTAAGATGCGCGCAACGCCGCGAAGTGTTTTGTGGATGCTTGATTCTAAAGCGTAAGAACCAGAATCGAAGCCAATGCCGTTCTCTAGGCGAAGTAGAAGTTGGTTCTCACCAACACGCTCTACTTGAACGCCTGAGTTCATGAGTTCTTCACGAAGTGCAGCTTCTTGCTGGTCAAAGTAGTAACCGATACCACCGCCAACTGCGGCGCCACCTGCTGCGCCGATGAGTGCACGCTTACGACGGTCTTTAGAGTCGTCACCCGTAGCTGCACCAGCAACAGCGCCGGCGATTGCACCAAGTAAAGCGCCTTGAGTTGCGGAATTAGTCTCAGATTCGCCGGTTGTCGCGTTTTGGCGTTGTGTCGCTTGACAGCCCGTTAGAGCAACAGTGAGTGCCAGGGCTAGTGTGATTTTTTTCAACGTATTTCTCCATCATGTACTTCTGTCAAACGCATGAATTACGAAAGACAACAATAAGTCCTATTGGTGGTTTTTATCAATACGCTGAAGCAATGTAAAGTGGCTCTATGATTTAGTTATCTTTTTAACCGCTTGAGTTCCGCCAACTGGTCGATTTACAGACAGTTTTCGACCTTTCTTCAAGCCAACTTCATAGTCTGCGGTGAGGTTTTTCATCGCTTCTCTGAGTTGTTGTTTGAACGTTTCGCGGTCGATGTTTTGGAACTCTTTATCAATGTAGTTATTGATCTTGTTGTTTGACTCGTCGTCTGGGGTGATAACAGGCAGTTTTTCAAGTGCACCTTCTACCCAACCCGAAACGTAAGAGTTTACGCGACGTGTTACTTCTAGTGTCCCTGTTCCCGAGCCCGCAAAACTGTTTCTGAATTGGCCAGTGTGCTCATTCAGTTCGCGATAAATAATATCGAACGCAAAAGCCGCGAAGATAGCGCGATCGGCTTCACCAATGAATTCAACGCGTTTAAGGCCTTTGTGATTCAGTAACACGGCTTCTACGCCAAACTTGGTGTTAATACCACGAATAACACGCAGCAGTGTAGAGCTGATATTTGCAGGTAACAGGTGACTGGATTGAGTTTTTCCCATCTTGATAAATTCAATATCGTCCTTTTCGAGACCATATTTCAGCATCAAGTTATGCGCCATTTTTATCGCATTGGCAGCTTCATTGACGTTCGCAGAGTTTCCAAGCTCAAGACACTTGGCAATTTTCTTTAGGGCTTTTTTCTTATCCATCGACAACTTAATCATTACCGCAAATTTTTAAAAGTCCAACATTTTACATGTTTTGGCGAGTAACAGCAAAGTCAAAAGTCATTTGTAGGAATGTGGTGAACGATTATGGAAGATAAGGATATAGTAAGGAAGCGGCGACTCCCGGACAAAACAAAACGCCATCAAGAGGATTGATGGCGTTAGTGACACGATTTTTAGGAAGTGCTAGAGCTTTCGCAAACTAGATTCCAAGTTCATCGAGTAAATCAGCTGCAGAATCGTTGCCTGAACTTTGCTCTGGCTGCTTTGGTTCTTGCATTTTTTTCTGAGTCGCTTCAAGAATACTGTCTGGACATTCGTCTTCAGCGATTTCGAATTCTTCCAATTGGATGAATTCTGTTTTGTCCATTGCCAGCTCAAGGTAGAAAATGTTGTTGTCGGCAGTAGAGAAAGTAACACGACGAGCTTGCGGGCGATCTAAGTTAGTATCAACAGAAAGGTTCACTTGCTTGTTCAGTGCCAGCATTTTCGGTTGGTTTTGTGTGATGTTAGTTTGCAGTTCTTTACGGATTTTGTTGGTAAAGTCGCCAACCAACTGGTTCATCAACTCACCTAATACATCACCTACTTCGTCTGAAGTATGAAGTACAGCGAGTTCGTCTTCAGGCATGCCCATATTACGCATGTAATTTGTGTAGATCTCTAGCGCTGCTTTCGACGTAAAATTGATAACAACAAGACCTGAAAACCCGCCGTCGAACAAGACGAAACAACCAAAATCTGGCTTAAGACTTGTCTTGTTGATCTTTTGAACCATGGCTGAGTAGGACACCTGTGAAGCCGTCGCTGAAGTAAGTACGTTTGAGACTGATTGGCATAGCTTAAGAAGAATATCTTCAGTTGTGACTGTTTTGCTTTTTTTCATTGTTATTTGCTCATGGAGATGTCGTAAAAAAGTTATCTACTATCTTACTACTGAATTAAGACGAAAGTGACTATTTCTCCATTCTTGCACCGAGATTCTTATTTGATCACCTTTTTATATGATCTTAATAGTAG
>NZ_JBFRLX010000133.1:1078-2386 GCF_041470165.1 Vibrio sp. 10N.286.46.A8 | reverse complement strand
CGTGGTGACTACATCACTTTCAACTTAATCCAATCTGATTTTACTACGGCTCAGCGTTTAGCTGATGCGGTTAATAATTTCCTAGGCCCTCAAATGGCGTCTGCGGTAGATGCGACTTCTGTAAAAGTTCGTGCTCCACGTGAAATCAGCCAACGTGTGGCTTTCTTGTCTGCCATCGAAAACATCGAATTTGACCCTGCAGAGGGCTCTGCAAAAATCATTGTTAACTCTCGTACCGGTACTATTGTTGTTGGTAAGCATGTGCGCTTAAAAGCAGCAGCAGTAACCCACGGCGGCATGACAGTCGCAATCAAAGAAAATCTAAACGTAAGTCAACCTAACGCATTCTCTGGTGGTCAAACGGTAGTCGTTCCTGATTCGGACATCGAAGTAACCGAAGCCGATGGTAAAATGTTCAAGTTCGAACCCGGTTTAACGCTCGATGATTTGGTACGCGCTGTCAATGAAGTCGGCGCCGCACCTTCTGATTTAATGGCAATCCTTCAAGCACTGAAACAAGCGGGTGCAATTGAAGGTCAGTTGATCATTATTTAAGGGATAAAGCATGATTAAAAATAACAATGACATCGGCTTTATTCACGATATTGGTAGCCTAGACCGTCTTCGTCAACAAGCGGTAAGCGGTGAAGAAGGCAGTGAAAAAGAAGCGCTAACCGCTGCAGCAAAACAGTTTGAATCTATTTTTACCTCGATGTTGTTTAAGTCGATGCGTGATGCGAACTCGAGCTTTAAGTCAGATATGTTGAACAGCCAGAATGAACAGTTTTATCGTCAGATGCAAGATGACCAAATGGCGAGTGAACTCAGTGCGTCAGGTTCGCTCGGTCTTGCGGACATGATCGTAGCTCAGTTAAGTGCTGGTCAAGCAAATGATGCAACTGAAGATAAGGTTCGCAATGAAGGCTTTGATACTTCACTGCAAAGACCGCAATACTCTGGTCGTTCAGAAGATAGAGCACCTGAAGTTCAATCTGCGCAAGCTATGTCAGCAACAGACGTGTCAGCAGCAAAACAACGAGTTTCCTTCGATTCTCCAGAATCGTTTGTTGCCTCAATGAAGCCTTACGCTGAAAAAGCAGCGAGTGCGCTCGGTGTCGATTCATCACTGCTATTGGCACAAGCGGCACTTGAAACAGGTTGGGGTTCTAAGATGATTAAGAACTCTTTGGGCAACAGCAACAACCTATTCAATATCAAAGCCGATAGAAGTTGGAAGGGCGATAAGGTTGCTACTCAAACTCTAGAGTTCCATGGTAAAACAGCTGTTAAAGAGTCTGCTTCTTTCCG
>NZ_JBFRLX010000133.1:0-261 GCF_041470165.1 Vibrio sp. 10N.286.46.A8 | reverse complement strand
TCTTACTCTAATTTCGAAGATAGCTTTAATGATTACGTGAAGTTCTTGAACGAAAACCCAAGATACGAAACGGCATTGCAGCATCAAGGTAACTCTGAGAATTTCATCAAAGGCATTCACCAGGCGGGTTACGCAACCGACCCTAACTATGCCGACAAAGTTTTACGAGTTAAAGCTAAGATTGATGAGATGAAATAGCGTTATTGAATGCACTCGAGAGCTTGCCACCGGCAGGCTCTTTTCTTATCCGCTCCTTCAGTC
>NZ_JBFRLX010000132.1:0-4274 GCF_041470165.1 Vibrio sp. 10N.286.46.A8 | reverse complement strand
GTGCGAGGTGCGAGGTGCTGATGTAGCCCCTAAAAAGTAGACACAGTGGTTGTCCCGTATTTATTCAACACGGGACTGATAAAGCAGGGAGAGACTAACGCTTTAAGTCGATGTAAATCTGCTCTACTTTGGTGCGTGCCCAATCTGTTTTACGCAAAAATTTTAAGCTCGATTTAATGCTCGGGTCTTTTTTAAAGCAGTTGATGTTCACCATGTAACTCAACTCTTCCCAACCGTAATGTTCAACCAATTCAGTCAGTAGCTTCTGTAGAGTGATACCGTGCAGTGGATTATTGTCTTGTGTCATGAGATGTTCTCGCCATTTATTTGAGCTAAGTATACCAGTTTCGCTTTATGAATTATCAGACCATTTAAGCTGGTAGTTTGTGTTTAGTTATTGAAGAACTGCCTATTTCAGGAGTTGAAAGACAAGAGCTAGTTCTCCAATATCTCATTTACTTCTTCATGTAACCAATTGGTAAATGCCGTTATACGCACTTCTCTAGGCGAGTTAGGGTCAAAACATAGATTTACTTGAACGCCAGGCGTCATGCCTATATCAAATGGCTTTACTAACAAGCCGCGTTCAATGAAGTCACCAGCTAAACTGTCTGTTGCAAGGCAAACTCCATGACCAGCCATAACTGTCGTTAATCCCATATCAAAAGTACCTACTTCCATCCATTGAATAGAACTGTCTTGCACCGGAACATTCGCTTGTTTAAACCAACTTTCCCAAGGGAAGCAACCCCCCTCGAATTGAACTAACCAACATTTAAGTAGCTGTTCTGGTGAGGTGAGTTTAAGAGAGTTTGCTAATTCTGGTGAGCAAAAAGGATAGATAGGTTCGTTGATTAGTACCTCAAGAGTTAAACCATCTTCCACACATAGGTCTTCACCTTGTCGAATAGCCACATCAATCTCACCGTGTTTTAAATTTGGGGTATCGCAGCCTGTTAGCACTTTGATCGGGATCTCTGGGTGCTTTACCGAGAACTTCCAAAGCCGTGGTAGTAACCAACGTGAAGCAAATGAAGGAGGGCTTCTAACAACAAGCAGACCTTGAATGGGTTCAGACTGGATTTTGTTTAAACCTAGCAATACCTCTTGAAACCCATCAGAAACATGTTTGAAAAGTGTGCGCCCTTCATGTGTTAAGGCCATAACACGCCCCTTACGAATGAAAAGCTTACATCCAACCTGTTCTTCTAGTTGGCGAATCTTTTGGCTGACGGCTGCTTGGCTAACAAACAGTTCCTCAGCTGCCTTACTGTAGCTATGCAAGCGTGCCGCAACTTCAAAGTAACGGAGGCCTGAAAGGTGACGCAGTCTATTATCCATAACCTCAGCTTATAGTCCTTGTTAATAATGGTTGTTCGCTTATCGAACTGCTTATTTCCATAATAACGACAAATTAATAGGAAAAACAAGAGAGATAAAATGAAAGCAATGACCTGTTGGATTGGCAGATTAGTTACTTATATTTTTCAAGTTAATGATAAAAAAAAGAATAGTAAGGCGGCTAAATCAAGACAAGTTATTAGCTCGGAATCTTTGAGCGATCGGATGAGAAAGGATATCGGTTTGGACTATGAACGTAATGATGCGGCTGATTACACTAAATACTTGTAACTTGAGCTTATGAAAAAGGAGCCGTAATGGCTCCCTCTCGGTTTTGATTACTCTTCCCAAACCACTAATTTATCTTTCGGCCAGCTATGACCGATTTCATGGTATTTCTGCTCAAGGATATGTCGCTTTATCTTGAGAGTAGGGGTAAGTACACCGTTGTCGATGCTCCACGGTTCCTTAATCATCAGTACCCCTTTGATCTTCTCATGCGAGGCTAACTGTTCGTTCATTTTTTCAATGACACGTTTACTTGTTCTTTCATAACGAGCCCGATCAAAATTAGGGAAGTCATGCGGTACCACGAGTAGGATAGGACCAGGTAAGCCTAAGCCGATCAAACACATCATTTCTACGCGGCTGTATTCAAACAGTTTGTTTTCGATTGGCACTGGAGCCACAAACTTACCTTTCGCAGTTTTAAAGGTGTCTTTTTTACGTCCCCGGATCGTTAGGTAGCCCTCGCTGTCGATATCACCAATATCGCCAGTATGAAGCCATCCCTCAGAGTTAAAAGACTCTTGGGTGGCTATGTCATTTTTGTAATAACCAGAGAACATACCTTTGCTTCGAACCAAAATTTCTTCATCTTCTGCAATTTTGAGTTCGATGCCCGGACCAGCATTACCCACAGTACCAATTTTGTCGGCTCTAAACGGGTGATTAATCGTGCTGTAGGCGAAAGACTCAGTCATTCCCCAAGCCTCGGTAATGTGTAGGCCAACACTCTCATACCATGCGAGTAGAGCCGGTGATACCGGAGCTGAACCACATCCCAAAACGCGGGCTTGATCTAACCCTAGGCCATCAGCCAGTTTCTTCTTAATGATGTTGTTGATAAACGGAATCTTAAGTAAGAAATTCAGTTTCTTCTGCGGCAGCTTATCTTGGATTCGTTGCTGGAACAGAGTCCATAAACGAGGAACTGAAATAAATAGAGTAGGGCGATGCATTTTCACATCATCAATAAAGGTATCTAAAGACTCCGGGAAAGCAGTGACTATACCGCCCATTACCGATGAGCCAAAGATGTAAACGCGTTCTGTAATATGGGCAAGCGGTAGATAAGAGAACAAGCGATCGCCGGGTTGGATACCAATATGATCGATCAACCGTTGAACTGACCACGTAAAGGCGCCGTATGTGAGCATCGCGCCTTTTGGTAGCCCTGATGTACCCGAAGTATAAACAAGCGACATTACTTTATCATCGTGATGCTGAGGACGCTTGGTTGAGGGGGCATGGGTATCGATGAGTTGTTCGAAAGTATGTTGGCACTTCGCTGCGCTATCGTAGGGAAGTGAGATACTCACCAAGTTTGGATTATCATCCAGTACTTTTTGAGTGGCCTTAGGATCGTCGAGTTTACCCGCAATCACAATTTTACTTTCACTGTGTTCAATACAGTACTGTATGGTATCGGCACCCGCTGTTGGAAAGATTGGGACGCTGACAAAATCTCCTAACATCATGGCAAGATCGCAGATAAACCATTCTGCACAGTTTTTCGATACGAGAGCGACTCGATCACCGGGTTGGGCTCCGAGTCCTTCTAATGCTGACGCCAGTTTCAGTGCTTTGTCGGCCACTTCTTTATAAGTAAACTCAACAAATTGGCGGTTAATAATTTGCTTTAAGTAGACTTCATCTGGGCGTTCTTCTGCCCATTTTAAAATCATGTCATTGGGTGTAGGGAGAGCTGTTGCTTGTTCTTGGCTAAACTCGTTAGGCTGAATCATTGTCTAACTCCATGTTTTTCGCTAAGTTATTTTTGTTAAAATCATGTTAAATGTACCATGATTTTTTCTTTTAGGGAGTAAAATTAGCGTTTATGTTCTTTGTTTTCCGTTATCTGTGCAGGCTCGCCTGTAACTTGCAGGCGTTACTCCAGTCCGTTTCTTAAAAATTCTCGAGAAATATGACACATCCTTGTATCCACATTGATAGGCAATGACAGCAATTTTTGATTCGGTATCTGCTTCGATTAACTTTTTGGCAAGTAGAATGCGTTTATCGCACACGAAGTCTCTAAAGCTTACTCCAAAGTGTAGATGAAACTTCTTAGAAAAATAGGTGGTTGAACAGTGACATTTCTCGGCGATCTCTATTTCTCTGATTTCTTTGTTGATGTTGTCCATCACAAAGTTAACGACTTCGGATGTGAAGGCTTTTACAGGCAGTTGGTTGTTGTTGTTTGTGTCTCTGTCGATATCGAAGTGGGACTCGAACATATGCTGTGTCTTAGCCTTAAGCTCTTCGAATTGACTGGTCAGATGATTACTGTTTGTTTCTATGATAAAAAATATATTCTTATGATTTCGAACGATATTAGGTAACGGGTCAGAGCAAATAATAACAATTCTTTTGTTCAAATTTTCGCAAATAGATAAAGCCATGGTAAGTAGTTGGATTTTATCAGGGGTATTCAAAATGAAAAATACCAGTCTGACGTCTAAGTTACTGATTATAGATATGTCTTGTTTGAAATTTGCAATAGAGAAATAGTGACTTATTTTATTAATAATAACGGAGTTGAAATCACTCTCTTGATCCGATAATAACGGGGTTACTATTTTCATACAGATACCCAATACATTTCATATTCTCTTTTAGTCTAAAAGTAGCTAATTAATGAAGCTTTATAT
>NZ_JBFRLX010000131.1:0-26183 GCF_041470165.1 Vibrio sp. 10N.286.46.A8 | reverse complement strand
GAGTTGGCCCTTTCCAAACGTTTGGTGGAGCTGGCGGGAGTTGAACCCGCGTCCAAAAATCATTCATCATTGGTACTACATGCTTAGTCGATCTTTAATTTCACCAGCAACCTGCGAACCGACACGCTAGTTAAAGGCTAACCTGAATTGTTATTCGCGCTTTTCCTCTCAGGTGGGAGAATCCGCGCTAGCTAGTTTGGGTTTGATCTCTTATTGGTCCCCGTCTTACGAGCGGAAGCTAGGGTAAGAGAGCTCTGAGCAGGTTATTAAGCTGCTAGTGCGTAGTTTTCGTCGTTTGCGACTATTTTTTTGCGGCTTTTAACGTGGCCAACCGCCCCACGGCATGCACCTCAGACTTCAAAATTCCTGTCGAATCCTAAATCAGCCCCAAGTGTTATTTGCATAGTACCAGAAAAGCTTTGCCTGTCTAGCACTGTGCGTTTAAGTGCTTAAAATTAACGCAAATTACTCTTCATAATTCGTGCTTTATCTCTCGCCCAATCTTTTTCTTTCATATCAGTACGTTTATCGTGCAGCTTTTTACCTTTCGCTACGCCAACTTTAATCTTCGCCCAAGAGCGAGACCAATAAAGTGCGGTTGCGACAAGCGTCATGCCTTCACGGTTAATACGACCGATAAGGTTGTCGAGTTCTTTTCTCGACATTAGTAGTTTACGGATGCGTGTTGGGTTCGCCACGATATGAGTACTCGCTTGAGTTAGCGGAGTGATCGTCATACCACTGATGAATGCTTCGCCGTCTCGGATGTAGACGTAGCTTTCTGCGATATTGGTTTTGCCTTCACGTAGGGATTTTACTTCCCAGCCTTGTAGCTCAAGCCCCGCTTCTATCTCATCATCGATGAAATATTCGTGGCGAGCTTTCTTATTAAGCGCAATGGTATTACTACCGGCTTTTGATTTTGATTTATTCTTTGCCATAATGGCCTCATTATACGGATTGCACCCTAGTTGGGGAATCCTTTTTATTTGCGCTCTGGCCCAATACAATTAAAATTGCAGTTTGTGTTAATGTAACGCTGTCTTTAACAGGAGTCTATATGCCAAAGGTTACTCGTTCAGCATTAGTGTCGTTTAGTGCCGACCAGATGTTCAGCTTGGTCAATGATGTTGCTCGTTATCACGAGTTTTTGCCAGGGTGTTCTGGTTCACGTGTGATCGAATCTTCAGATTCAACTATGGTGGCTTCGGTTGATGTCTCTAAAGCGGGTATCAGTAAAACATTTACCACATCTAACCGCTTAGCGGATGGCGCTGAGATCTTGATGGAGCTGGTGGACGGCCCGTTCAAAAAGCTGCAGGGTGGTTGGTATTTTACTCCGCTCGATGAGCAAGCGTGTAAGGTTGAGCTTAAGTTAGAGTTTGAATTCTCTAGCCGAATGATTGAAATGGCATTTGGTAAGGTTTTCAATGAGCTGACGAGTAATATGGTAAGTGCTTTTACTCAACGCGCGAAGCAGGTCTACTAAGCCATGACTATTGAATCGGATATGATCCACGTAGAGGTTGTGTTTGCACTTCCGCATGAACAGCGTGTGTTTACTTTAGTAGTAAACAAGCACGCGACCGTTGAAGAGATCATTGCGCAGTCTGGCGTTTTGGAATTATACCCAGAGATCGACTTAGCAAAAAACAAGGTTGGTGTGTTCAGCCGCAACGTTAAGCTAGATGCGACGGTTCGCGATAAAGATCGTATCGAAATCTACCGAGCACTGTTAGCCGATCCAAAAGAGATTCGCCGTAAGCGTGCTGAACAAGCAAAAGCGGCCGCTGCTAAATCGTAATGCCAAACAAGTTTGACTAAGAAGAGAGCTCGCTATGTTGGCGAGCTTTTTTGTGCCTGTTGGTTAGACACGCAGCTAATTTGTTAGCAGATATTAAAAAGCCTGCTTGTGAGCAGGCTTTTTCGATTCTGGCTTTGTTGACTGGAAAGCTAGCGAAGGCTTTCGAAGAACTCATCACTGGCTTCAAAGTCACCATTGATCGTCACTAGAGTACCAGTGGCATCAAAGTTCACGACAAGGTTTTTCTGAATAGGGTCGTTATGGCCTTTTTGGTGGTGGTAAATGTAGTACCACGTATCTGGGTAGCCATTTTCGATAAGCATAGGTGAGCCCATAACGTAACGAACTTGTGTTTTTGTCATGCCAAACTTGAGCTGATCGACAGCTTCTTGTTCAACATAGTTACCCTGATTGATGTCAATTCGATAAACCAACTTCTCTAGTAGAGAGCAACCGGTCAACATTGTTAGTGCAAGTGGAACTGCAACTAACCACTTTTTAATTCGCATAGTTTGAGATCTTTCTTCGCTAAAATACTGCCTGATAATAAACAAGCTCCAGCAAGAAGTAAAAAGCTCCTTGCGCTTTGAGCTTGTTATGACTGGCAATTTTGAATTAAGTTGCAAAATTGCCAAGAATTTTCGGTAAATTATCAGAAAGTTGCTGAATATGTAACCTATGCTGCGATTAATAACTCTTTTGCGTTGGCAAGCGTCGATTCGGTAATTTGGCTGCCACCAAGCAGTCGAGCAAGCTCTGAAACGCGTTGTTGTTCATCAAGCGTGTGCATTTGAGTCTCGGTTTTACCTGATTTCGTGTTCTTCGCAACAAACAGCTGTTGGTGACCGCAACCGGCAACTTGAGGTAAATGCGTCACACACATCACTTGCGTAGATTCGCCCAGTTTTCGAAGCATTTTTCCGACAACCGCAGCGGTTGGTCCACTGATACCCACATCGACTTCATCGAAAATCAGGCTTGGTGTATCCACTTTTTGCGCTGTGATCACCTGAATCGCTAGTGAGATTCGTGATAACTCGCCACCAGAAGCCACTTTAGCAATCGGCTGCATTGGTTGACCTGGGTTGGTCGAAACAATGAAGGTCACGTTATCCATACCCAATGGGGAAGGGTGTGTGTTGGTGTTGTTCACTTCAATGGCAAATTGCGCTTTTTCCATGCTCAGTTCGTGCATGCTTTGCGTGATCAGCTTGTTGAGCTCTTTTGCGTAACGAGTTCGAGACTTATGAAGTTTCTCTGATTTAGCCACGAACGATTGGTATTGGTTTTCTACCTCGTTTGCTAATTCTTCCAACTTTTCATCAGAGCAATCAAGCGCTTCAACTTGTTGTAATAAGTCTTGATGGTGCTTATAAAGCTCTTCTGGCAACACGTGATGTTTACGAGACATCGACATTACTTTTGAGAAGCGCTCTTCAACGTAAGCCATACGACCTGGATCGACATCAATGCCATCTAGGTATGTCCTTAACTCGTTATTGGTTTCTTCAATCTGAATAATGGCTTCAGACAATAAGTTTGGTAACTCAGCCAATCTTTCATCTAGCTCCGCTAACTGAATTAAGGAGTTATTGGCCGATTGCAGAATACCAAGCGCATTAACTTCTTCACCTTCATAAATAAGCTCGATAGCTTGTTGGCAGGTTGTGGCCAGTTCTCCGCTATTGGAGAGGCGCTTATGCTCTTGTTCGAGGTCTTCATATTCTTCCTCCCCAATAGACAGCTCATTTAACTCTTTGATTTGGTATTCAAGAAGTTGTTTTTGAGCTTGGTTTTGCTGGCTATTTTCACGTAACTCTTTCAAGTGGTTATCGGCTTGTCGCCAGGCTTGGTAAGCATTACGTGTCGATTTCAATAGGTTCAAGTGACCTGCGTATTGATCAAGCATGGCCATTTGGTAATCGCTTTTCATCAACTGATGGTGCGCGTGTTGACCATGAATGTTGATCAACAGCTGTCCAAGCGATTTTAATTGTGAAAGAGGCACGGGACTGCCGTTGATGAATGCGCGAGAACGACCTTCTTTAGAGATGGTTCTGCGTAGGATGCATTCACCGCCATCAAGCAGTTCATTGTCTTCTAACCAGCGGGTAGCATGCAGATTGTTCTCAAGTAAAAAAGCGGCACTGACTTCGGTTTTTTCTTCACCTTGTCGAACCATTCCTGCATCAGATCTTCCTCCAAGACACAAGCCTAAAGCGTCGATAGCGATAGATTTACCCGCACCAGTTTCTCCGGTGATTGTTGTCATGCCTTTAGAGAGTTCTAGCTGTAAAGACTTAACAATAGCGAAATTATTAACACTTAGATGAGCCAGCATTTTTATTTACCTGTATAACTGAACAATACTGTATATAAGCTCAGTATATACTGTTTCTTTATACAGTAAAGTCAGCAGGTGAAAATTTTTTGCGACAGATCTCAGAATTGAGGTTGTTCGTAGATCACTGAAACCGCTATAGATTCCCAATTCGATCGTTCCTCCCTCTTGATAATGACGGTATAAGAAAATTGACGAGAAGCGAGAGCCGACGGGCTTTCTATGGGCAATAAAAAAGGCTGACGAATGTCGTCAGCCTTTCAAATTTTCGGTTACCACTGGAGCTTTTATTCTTTTAGAACAACTTACTCGACCAGCCTAGTTTGTTACGTAGAACATGGTAGTAATTGTAATCTTTAGGGTGGATCAGCTTGAGCACATTCGGGCTTTGGTAAATGTGGATCTCATCGCCAGGGGAAACCGGTAGCGAGATTTGACCATCGCAACTGACTTCCTGAGTTCCGCGGTTATCAGGCGATACAATCAGCTTGATACGACGCTTTCCATCCACCACAAGTGGTCGGCTTGAAAGGGTGTGCGGGAACATCGGTACTAATGAAATTGCATTTAAGCTTGATGACAGGATAGGACCACCACCAGAAAGCGAATAGGCGGTTGAACCTGTCGGTGTTGATACGATCAAGCCATCAGAACGCTGTGAGAAGGCGAAGCTGTCATCGATATACACTTCGAACTCGATCATATGTGCGACTTGACCGGGGTGAAGTACTGCTTCGTTGAGTGCGGCGTTGTGGCTTTTTATTTGGCCATGACGATGAATTTCAGTTTCAAGTAAGAAGCGCTCTTCTTCCATGAATTCACCCTTGAGTACATCAGTAAGCGCACTCTGGAAGTTTTCAGGATTAAGATCGGTAAGGAAACCTAGGTTACCTCGGTTTACGCCAATCACTGAAATATCGAAACGTGACAAGATTCTAGCGGCACCGAGCATATTTCCGTCACCACCCACCACAATGGCGAGATCGGCGCGTTTACCTAATTCAATTAGGCTAGAAAAATGTTCTTGTGGGATATCGTCTAAAATTGTAGCGAGTCTGTCATCCACAAACACTTGATAACCCTCAGTACTTAACCACTGATAGAGCTCTCTATGAGTCTGAATTGCTTGCTGATCTCGAGGTTTACCAATAATGGCGATGACTTCAAATGGCTTTTTCATAACGTTTCCAAACGAATTAGGCTTGAATCAAAATTCTTCATCCCCATAATAAAGGCAAGTTGAACGTCTATGCGAGTGTTTTATATCAATTTGGGGTGCAAACACACCTGTCACTTGCATTGAAAACGAATTCTGGAGAGATCATGAGCAACGAAGAAAACAAAGTAACGGAAGAAGAGCTAGATCAAATCATTGCTGAAGCTGAGAAAGTTGAAGAAGCTGAGCTAAATGAAGAGTCTGTTGATGAGCAAGAAGCAAAAATCGCTCAACTAGAAGCTGCACTACTTTCTAGCGAATCTAAAGTGAAAGAGCAGCAAGATTCTGTTCTTCGCGCAAAAGCTGAAGTTGAAAACATGCGTCGCCGTAGCGAGCAAGAAATTGATAAGGCGCGTAAATTCGCTTTGAACAAGTTTGCTGAAGGTCTACTTCCTGTCATCGACAACCTAGAGCGTGCAATGCAAGCGGCAGATGCTGAAAACGAAGTGGTTAAGCCACTGTTTGAAGGTGTTGAGCTAACGCACAAAACGTTCGTAGACACAGTTGCTAAGTTTGGTCTTAAAGAGATCAACCCTGAAGGTGAAGTGTTCAATCCTGAATTCCACCAAGCGATGTCTATCCAAGAAAGTCCAGATCACGAATCAAACACGGTTATGTTCGTAATGCAAAAAGGTTACGAGTTAAACGGTCGTGTGGTTCGCCCTGCGATGGTTATGGTTGCTAAGTAATGACGTGTTACGCTGCCAAGTGATTGAGTCGCGCATTGACTGAGTAAGTCGCGGCGACAAAATAAATCACTGGTTTACGTAAAATGAAAAGAGAGGCATATGCCTCTCTTTTTTTGTGCCTATAACTTGAGACCCCACGTAAATAGTCATCAAAACCGCATTAAGAATGTTGTTCTTTTTATATTACCCAGAACAATGATTTAGAGTTTTATATTATGAAACTGGTTGTTAATAAGGAAATGTTTTGATGTCACACTTGTAATGTTTTTGTAAATAAATGCTTTTAATTGTTATCTTTGTATGTAAAATCCACTGCGATATAGCGATTTGAATCGCATATATAACTATAAAAGTACAAATTTCAAACACAACAAACTGGAGAAGAACGATGGATAAATCGCTCTCAAGTAAGATTTTTGTAGGCTTGTTTGCCGGCCTACTTATTGGTACTGCTATTCAGTACCTATTCAACGGTATTGCAGTATTTGATACTTACCTGCTAGGTCTAGCAGAAGGTGTCGGTGGTATGTTTGTCTCTTTGATCAAACTATTGGTTGTTCCACTGGTATACGTATCTATCGTTTGCGGAATTGTTGAATTGAAAGACATCCGTTCTTTCGGTCGCCTAGGTGGTAAAACTTTTGCTCTTTACATTATCAACACCATCATCGCGATTTCTGCAGCCCTAACTGTTGGCCTTATTTTCCAACCGGGTGCTGGTGCAGATTTAGCCGGAACGATCTCTGAGACAGTTCAACTAACAACAACTGAAACTCCAGATATCTTCTCTCTTGTTGTGAACATCGTTCCTAGCAACCCAGTTCAGGCGTTTGCAAGCGGCGACATGCTACAGATCATCTTCATGGCGATTTTGACTGGTCTTGCTATTCAGGCTCTTGATTCACGTGGCGGTCCAGCGATCAAAACGTTCAAGATGGCTAACGAAATCATGATGAAGCTTATCGGCCTAGTCATGAGCTTGGCGCCATTTGGTGTATTCGCTCTGATGATTCAACTAGGTGCGACACTGAACGCTGAGACACTTATGTCTGTAGCGGGCTACGTAGCGCTTGTTGTTGCGATGCTAGTGTTCTGGATTTTCTTCTTCTACCCAATGATGGTTGGTATCGCGACAGGTATTACGCCTAAGCAATTCCTACGCGCAACTCGTGAGCAAATCCTTTTCTCACTATCGACGGCAAGTTCGAACGCGACTATCCCAGTAACAATGCGCACTCTAACTGAAAAGCTTGGTGTATCAAGATCTGTGGCAGGCTTCGGTGTACCACTGGGTGCGACAATGAACATGTCTGGTGTTTCTATCTACATCGCACTAGCGACAATGTTCGTAGCAAACGCATTCGGTCAACCAATCAACACGGCTGACATCTTTACTCTGGGTCTAACTATCTTGCTACTGTCTATCGGTGCTGGTGGTGTTCCTGGTGGTGGTGTTGTAATGGTAGGTGTTCTATTGCACCAACTAGGTTTACCACCAGAAGGTCTAGCTATCATTGCTGCGGTAGACCGTATCAACGATATGTTCTGTACTTCTTCTAACGTAGTAGGTGATACAGCGGTTAACACTATTGTTGCTAAGTCTGAAGGCGAAATCGGCGTTGAAACAAACGAAGAAGCTGAGCTAAAGAAAGCAGAAGCGTAATCAGAGATTTTCCTCTATAGATGAAATCTAAGTGGAAAGCCTGAGTAGACAAACGGAGCCTAAGTGGCTCCGTTTTTTATTGGGTGATAAACCCAGTTACTGGGCTTACGTGAAGGTAATGATATGTATTCGTGTCTAACCATTCCTTTTATCAAAATAAATGTGAAAAAATCCAGTATCCCCCTTGAAAAGGATTCGTGAGCCCTTATCTATGGTGCATACGAAAGCAAAATACATTTGCATTTAAATTTGTGTATTAGGGTTGAATCCCTGATTACTACCCCCCACATAGTGGGTATAGCAAAAAACTAAATAGAATTTATTCGGAGAAAGCCTGATGGGTCGAATCATTGGTATTGATTTAGGTACTACTAACTCTTGTGTTGCTGTTCTTGACGGTGACAAACCACGCGTATTAGAAAATGCTGAAGGCGAACGCACAACAGCATCGGTAATCGCATACACTGAAGGCGAGACGCTAGTTGGTCAACCTGCGAAACGTCAAGCTGTTACTAACCCTCAAAACACGCTATACGCGATTAAGCGTCTAATCGGTCGTCGTTTTGAAGATGAAGAAGTTCAACGCGATATCGAAATCATGCCTTTTAACATTGTTAAAGCTGATAACGGTGATGCATGGGTTGAAGCGCAAGGCCAAAAAATGGCTGCTCCTCAAGTATCTGCTGAAGTTCTTAAGAAAATGAAGAAAACAGCTGAAGACTTCCTAGGCGAAGAAGTAACTGGCGCAGTAGTAACTGTTCCTGCTTACTTCAACGATGCTCAACGTCAAGCAACGAAAGATGCTGGCCGTATCGCTGGTCTAGATGTTAAACGTATCATCAACGAACCTACTGCTGCTGCTCTGGCTTACGGCCTAGACAAGCAAGGTGGTGATCGCACTATCGCTGTATACGACCTTGGTGGTGGTACATTCGATATCTCTATCATCGAAATCGATGAAGTAGAAGGCGAGAAGACTTTCGAAGTTCTTTCAACTAACGGTGATACTCACCTTGGTGGTGAAGATTTCGATAACCGCATGATCAACTACCTAGTAGATGAGTTCAAGAAAGAGCAAGGTATCGACCTTAAAGCTGATCCACTAGCAATGCAGCGTGTTAAAGAAGCAGCAGAAAAAGCGAAAATCGAGCTTTCTTCTACGACTCAAACTGACGTAAACCTACCTTACGTTACTGCTGATGCGACTGGTCCTAAGCACATGAACATCAAAGTGACTCGTGCGAAGCTTGAGTCTCTAGTTGAAGACCTAGTTCAACGTTCTCTTGAGCCATTAAAAGTTGCTCTAGCAGATGCTGACCTATCTGTAGGCGAAATCACTGACGTTATCCTAGTTGGTGGTCAGACTCGTATGCCTATGGTTCAAGCTAAAGTAACTGAATTCTTCGGTAAAGAGCCACGTAAAGACGTGAACCCTGACGAAGCTGTTGCAATGGGTGCTGCTGTTCAAGGTGGTGTACTAGCTGGTGAAGTTAAAGACGTTCTTCTTCTAGACGTTACTCCTCTATCTTTCGGTATCGAAACGATGGGCGGCGTAATGACTAAGCTTATCGAGAAAAACACAACTATCCCTACTAAAGCGGATCAAGTGTTCTCTACAGCTGAAGACAACCAAAGCGCAGTAACTATCCACGTTCTTCAAGGTGAGCGTAAGCAAGCGACTTACAACAAGTCTCTTGGTCAGTTCAACCTAGAAGGTATCCAACCAGCACCACGTGGCATGCCACAAGTTGAAGTAACATTCGACCTAGATGCTGATGGTATCCTGAACGTATCTGCTAAAGATAAAGCGACAGGTAAAGAGCAGAAGATCACTATCCAAGCATCAGGCGGTTTGTCTGAGGAAGAGATCGAAGCAATGGTTCAAGAAGCAGAAGCTAACAAAGAAGCTGACAAGAAGTTCGAAGAGCTAGTAACTGCACGTAACCAAGCTGACCAAATGATTCACGGCACTAAGAAGCAAGTAGAAGAAGCTGGTGAAGCTCTACCTGCAGACGAGAAAGCTAAAATCGAAGCAGCTATCGAAGCTCTAGAATCAGTTAAGTCTGGTGACGACAAAGAAGCTATCGACGCTAAAGTTCAAGAACTTATGCAAGCAGCTCAAAAGCTAATGGAAATTGCTCAACAGAAAGCTCAAGCTGAACAAGCTGGTGCTGACGCTGGTGAACAACCTAAGCAAGACGACGATGTGGTAGACGCTGAGTTCGAAGAAGTAAAAGAAGACAAAAAATAATTTCGTCGCAGAGTAGCCTGATTTCGTTGTCGGAAGTGCTCACCTACTAGCGTAGGCTCCGCGCTTCCTCCTAGAACTCAAGCTACTTGCTTAGAAATTCATTGTCTCAAAGACTTATTATTGCGGGCGTCAGAGGTAACTCTCACGCCCGTAAATTTGTATTTAGACTTGTCGATCTAGATAATAGCTTTATTCGGCGTTTCAGCCGACAGAACTTTTATCTAGATTGATACACAGACTGCTGAAGTGATCATTCGGCAGTAGCAATTATTTTGGTGACCTAGAACATGTCAAAACGTGATTTTTACGAAGTATTAGGCGTAAGCCGCGATGCATCAGAGCGCGATATTAAAAAAGCGTACAAACGCTTAGCGATGAAATTCCACCCGGACCGTAATCAGGGTGATGAAAGCGCAGCAGACAAATTTAAAGAAGTAAAAGTAGCGTACGAGATCCTAACCGATGCTCAAAAGAAAGCAGCTTACGACCAATACGGCCACGCAGCTTTTGAACAAGGTGGCATGGGTGGCGGCGGTTACGGCGGCGGTGGCCAAGGTGACTTCGGCGATATCTTCGGTGACGTATTTGGCGATATCTTCGGCGGCGGTCGTCGTGGCGGCGGTCAAGCGCGTGCTCAACGTGGTTCTGATTTGCGTTACAACATGGAGCTTTCTCTAGAAGAAGCCGTTCGTGGTGTATCTAAAGAGATTGAAGTACCAACACTTGTTGAATGTGACATTTGTGATGGTAGCGGCGCGAAAGCGGGTTCTTCTGCACAAACGTGTGGTACTTGTCATGGCCACGGCCAGGTACAAATGCGCCAAGGTTTCTTTGCGGTTCAACAGACTTGTCCTACTTGTAATGGTAAAGGCAAGATCATCAAAGACCCATGTAACTCATGTCATGGCCAAGGTCGTAAACAGAAGACGAAAACGCTTAACGTTAAGATCCCAGCAGGTGTTGATACTGGTGATCGCATTCGTCTATCTGGCGAAGGCGAAGCTGGAGAGCACGGCGCTCCAGCTGGCGACTTGTACGTACAAGTACACGTAAAAGAGCACAATATCTTTGAGCGTGACGGCAACAACCTTTACTGCGAAGTGCCAGTAAGCTTCTCTATGGCTGCTTTAGGTGGTGAAGTTGAAGTTCCAACACTCGATGGCCGTGTAAACCTTAAAGTGCCAGAAGAGACACAAACGGGCCGTATGTTCCGTATGCGTGGCAAAGGCGTGAAAGGCGTTCGTGGCGGCGGTGTGGGTGACCTAATCGTTAAGCTAGTGGTTGAAACACCGGTTAAGCTAAGCTCTCGTCAAAAAGAACTACTGCGCGAATTTGAAGAAACATGTTGTGGTGAAGCTGCAAGCAAGCACAAGCCAAAATCTGAAGGTTTCTTCAGCGGCGTGAAAAACTTCTTTGATGACCTAACTAAGTAATTGATAGTGATTTGAAATTTTTAAAGCCTGCCAGTGTGCAGGCTTTTTTGTATCTGTAGATCAGAGAAAAGAAGATCAGAGAAGAAAGAGTCGAGATTTCTCAGATAAATTATCGAGCCCTTTGGTGGTTGTTCTTGTTACTTCCAACACGCTTCTGGCTCTGAAACACCCGAGTGATGTAACTCCAGAATATCAGTCGGTGAGTCTAAGCAGTCATCATTTGTCTGTGGTGCGTGTGGTTCTGCTTGAATGGAGTATGAGGTACTGCTAGCCGAAATTGTTAGTGTGTACCTGCTTGTATCGGTATCGCAAAACGAGCACGTCCCTCCCGAAACTATGTTTCCAGCAGCTGTGGCATAATTTCCGGCGTAAGCACTCTCAAGTTCAAGTTGAATTTTTGCCATATCTCCTATCGCTGTCATTCGATGCGATTTTAAAACATGGTTTGTGTAGCTTGGATAAGCTATTGCACTGAGTACTCCTACAATGGCAACAGCGATCAATACTTCGATCAGTGTCATTCCTTTCATACTTAAATTGTTGTTGTTACATCTTTTTATTCGAATCTTCACGAGTAGTTTCCTTTCATAACCCTGTCCATTTTTCTCGGGTGGTAGCATCGGTGCAAGATTAAATATGCTTACGCACCTGATTACATAGGAATTTGGGAAATGACTCGCGGGTTTACTTTATTAGAGCTGTTAATAACGGTGTCGATACTGTCGATATTGGTAGCGACGGCTACTCCGAGTTTTAGTTCAGTCACCCAAACAGTCAAGATACAGCGCCTTGCTGGGGAGTTGAATGGTTTCTTAGTACAGGCAAAGTCTGAGTCTGTGAAAAGAAATCAAAAACTCTGGGTACATTTCTCGACGGCTAAAAATGAAGAGCAATCTACGGGGGAGTGGACAGTATGGTTGAAGCCTACGGAAGATCTGTCTGGTGATACATTGCTGATGTTGTCGGGAGAACCGTTTCGAGATTTATCGTTTTCTCATAACTATACAGGCTCAAAAATCAGCTTTGAAAGTGTAAGAGGAAGGCCTGCCAGAGGTACGATTTATTTGGCTCCTAAAAGAGCTTCAACCGACCGGCTTTTGATTAAACTATCTAGCCCTCCTGGGCGAATTAAAGTGTGCGGCGAATCAGGCGCTCAGTATGGTTACTATGCTTGCTAAGGCCCGCAGCAGAAGCTTGCGAAAGCAAAAGGGCGCATCTCTCATTGAACTGATGGTCACCTCCGTTATTGGTGTATTCGCGATTGCTATTATCGGCAGCGTATTTATGACGGGGCACAGAATAGCCAAAGATAAAGGTATTGAGCTATTGCTGCTGCAAAACCTTACGAGCACGATGCAGGTAATGAAAGAGGATATTCAACGAGCAGGCTACGATGGTTCAAATGGTGAATCCCTGAAGCTATTAGATGCCGTTAATACGATTCATGTTAGCGGTGGTGTTGAGGTGGGGTTTGTCTATTTGAAAGAGGGATCAACTGACGGAAAAAATTACAGGAATATCGTGTATAAAAAGGAGGGGACTCGATTGAAAATTTGTGAAAAGGGCGTTCTTACTTCAGGGAACATTTTAGCCCATGATCAAGTTACCTCATGCTACTCACTTTTCGACGATAGCATTATTTCCGTCGACGATTTATCAATATCCTCACAAGTGTTGAGCAAAAATGGGGTGAGCACTACGCTCACTGATTTGAATATTGTTGCGTCAATTCCGAGTGCTGGGATCTCTAAAGGCGTCGCTATAACCGTTAAGCAAAGGAATTGGCAATGACCTCGGTAAAGCAGCAAGCTGGAGTAGCTACGTTGTTAATCACATCTGTTTTAGTGTTGAGTGCTTTAATTGTTACTTTGGGCACCTATCGCAGTGTTTTTCATCAAATTAAGGTCGCGCAGAATGAAGTTCAAGTTCGCAAAGCTCATTGGAACGCGGAGGCTGGGTTGGAGTGTGGTTTTACCTATATAGCTGAAAATGATCTCACGGCTATTCCCAATGATTTAATGAATCACTGTCAGCAGTCGAAAGTCCTCACGTTGAAATCAGATAACCTAACACCGAATATATTGGTGTCGAGTGCTCACTATTTATCTCTCAACAAAGAGATAAGTTTTAACAATTCGTCGGGGCTAGGGGCGATGCAAACCAATTCGAGTTTGGAGTTTATTTCTGATCACAATATCGATATTACCCCAGATATTAGTCTTACTGCGGTCGGTGGTATTAACGAATGTGTGTCTGTTCGGTTCTTAGATAGTGTGATCTATAAAAACCAAGGCGGCGGGCGTTTAAAGACAATCACACCTACGGGCGGCCTCCCTCCTTTTCCTACCTTTGAGTCTTGCCAACCGACAACCGATATTAGCCGCAATGCAACCATTGATTCAGTTGGGTCATTGCCTTCAAATGCTTTTCAATCAGATTTCAAATTTGACCCAGCCATCGATACTTTCTCTAATTACTTTGGGGTATCTAAAACGCCAGAAAATATTGACCAGATTAAGCGTGATTATCATGTGATTGACCTCATTGACAGGACTGTATCTCCCCCCAAGCACATTGATTTAGTCAATGGGAAGTATCAAGGTAATAAGTGTAGCCAAGCGATTAATAACGCCTTTACTAGTGGCAAAGATAAGGTGTGGGTGATAGGTGATTGCGTGGTCTATCACCCACCAATTAATGTGGTAGAACCTATCCCCGGTGTTATTACTCCACGTTCATTAGTGATTCAAGATGGCATCGTTGCGAACGGTAATGCAAGTGTGTTTGATGGTTCCTTTTATCACCTAAATGATATGATCATATACGACGAACCAGCCTCACCTGATGTTGATACGGACCTATTGAGCGGCTTATGGGCCAAAGTTCCAAATACGATACCTATCGCCGGCTTAGTGCAGAGCAATTCGGTTTATATTGGATTTGCTTCTTTTTTTCCCAAGGGAGGGATGTTCTTTGATTCAGTAGGCGGGTTATCGACAATTCAAGGTTCGATTAACTTAGATTACACAGGCGAATACAACCCCCATAGTGTTCCTTTGAAAGCCAAATGGAAAAAGGGATCATGGAATGACTTATAAAAATTCAGGTTTTAGCTTGATAGAGGTCCTGATCTCTTTTCTATTGATCGGTATCGCTTCGCTAGGGTTGGTTAAGCTACAGGTCTATGCAGAACAAAAATCGGATTACGCGCTGCACAGTGTAGAAGCGCTTCACTTTGCTGAAAGGCAGATGGAGTATTATCGAACTCGTGTATCGGATGTGGGGGGAGCTGTAGGGTTAATCCTTTTTACGGATCTCAATCAAGCGGACTACTGTCGCAATGCGACAAGTTCGGATCCTTTATCTGGTTTGTCGGGCTCTGGGTATACGATGAGCTGTGAGGTGACAAATGCCAGTGGTGCCTTGTCTCACGCTTTGAAAAACATTACGGTGACTGTTGCATGGCAAGATCGCATGAACCGTGCGCAAAGCATTCGCCTCGAAACTATGCTCTCTAAATACAGTGAATTTGATTGATCTATTAAGCAAACGTTTACTGCATGCCAAGCCCTACGCTTCTCCTTTACTGATAGTTTTCACTCCTCGGACATTGTTTACGTGCCAGTTAAAACCCTGTATATGGAATGGTGTTTTTTGTGTTTTTATATTGTTGCTGTTGTACAGTATTTTTGCAAAATATGTCTCCATTTATGGAAAATGATGTGGAACCTTGTGCTTTTTAACAGCGACTTTAATAGAATATGTGCTGTACCAATAGGCCATGGTCAAAACTTATATTAGGCCTAAACAAACAACATCACATATGGAGTTACCATGAGTAACCAAGCCGTAAAAAAAGCACCATCGACTGAGAAGATCAGTGGTATGGACCGCTTTCTAAACTTCATTGAACGCGCCGGCAACAAAATTCCAGATCCAGCAATTTTGTTCTTCTGGGCTCTAGTTATTGTATGGGTAGCATCTGCACTTTTGTCGAACCTTTCATTCGACCTAATCAACCCTCAAACGGGTGCTGCTCTTGAAGTAAACAACCTACTTACTGGTGAAGCGCTTGCTAGCTTCCTAGCGAATATGGTTACCACGTTCACAGGCTTTGCACCGCTAGGTATCGTACTTGTTGCTATGCTAGGTGTTGGCGTTGCTGACTCTTCAGGCTTCATTACGACTGGCCTTAAGAAGATGCTGAATTTCACGCCAGCTAAGTTGCTAACGCCAATGCTAATCCTTGTTGCTATCGTGTCTCACACAGCAGCAGATGCAGGTTACGTTCTAGTAATCCCTCTTGGCGGTATCATCTTCCACGCTGCGGGTCGTCACCCTCTAGCGGGTATTGCAGCAGCGTTTGCTGGTGTATCAGGTGGTTTCTCAGCGAACTTCATTCCTTCAGGTATTGATCCGCTACTCGCAGGTTTCACTCAAACAGCGGCAAACGTTCTTGACCCTGCATATGTGATCAACCCTCTAGCGAACATCTTCTTTACTGGTTTGTCTTCAATTCTAATTGTGGCAATTGGTTGGTACGTTACAGAGAAAATCATCGAGCCTCGTCTTGCTAATACGCCCGTAGATGAAGATGCAGAACAAGCACCTGATCTAGGTACGTTCACAGCCATTGAATCTAAAGCATTCAAATTCGCTGGTTGGGCAATGGTTGCCGGTATTGGTCTGCTTATCGCGGCTCTAATGCCTGAAAACTCAGCACTTCGTTCACCAGAAGGCGAACTAACGGCGTTCTCAGCACCAGTAATGAAGTCTATCGTTCCTCTGATCTTCATCCTGTTTATTATTCCGGGTATCGTCTACGGCCGTGTAGCGGGTACATTCAAGAATAGTAATGATGTTATCAAAGCAATGTCTGAGACGATGGCAACGATGGGCGCATACATTGTAATGTCGTTCTTCTGTGCTCAGTTCCTATCAGCATTTGCTCAATCAAACATCGGTACTATGCTGGCGCTTTACGGTGCTGAAGGCTTGAAAGCAATGGATCTTCCTGGCGAAGCAACGGTTGTTGGTATGATTCTACTAACGGCTTCAGTTAACCTTCTTGTAGGTTCAGCTTCAGCAAAGTGGGCACTGATTGGTCCTATCTTAGTTCCTATGTTAATGGTTGTGGGTATCTCTCCTGAGCTATCTCAAGCGGCTTACCGTGTAGGCGATTCAGTGTCTAACATCATCTCTCCACTGATGGTGTTCTTCCCACTGGTTGTTGTTTACTGTCAACGTTACGTTAAGTCGACAGGTATCGGTACTCTAGCTTCTCTAATGATGCCATTCTCGATTGCTATGCTAATCGGTTGGTCTATCTTCTTGCTAGGTTACTGGGCTCTTGGTATCCCGCTAGGTATCCAAGCTCCTTACACTTACACAATGTAAGATTGAACTAAGCAAAATTAAGCTTTATTCATTGCTAAGCCCGCACCGAAATGTGCGGGCTTTTTTTTGCTATTTTTTTCTGTTTTTTTTATCCAAGACTTTTTATATCCCAAACTTTCTATATCCAAAACTTTTTATATTCAAAATAAAGGCACTCAGCTTATACTCCGGATTACGGCTAATTGTTGGCCGGTAAATTTAGGAAATCCAAGCCACATGAAGATTCTGCTTTTAGTAGGGTTAATTGTTTTAAATGGTCTGTTTGCCATGTCAGAGATTGCACTGGTAGCAGCAAAGAATAGTCGGCTGAAACGCTTAGCCGAAAAACATCGCTCCGCTCAGGTTGCTCTTGAGCTCAAAGAAAATCCAACCCGCTTCCTTTCAACCATTCAAATCGGTATTACGGTAATCGGCCTACTCAGCGGTATTGTGGGTGAGGCGACGCTTTCTGCTCCACTGGCCGTTCAACTTGAACTGTGGGGACTCGATCCAACACAAGCGAATATCCTGTCTACCACGGTAGTCGTTGTGGGTATTACTTACTTCGCGATTGTTGTAGGTGAGCTAGTGCCAAAACGTTTTGCTCAATCTCAAGCTGAAAACATTGCTGTGCTAGTCGCGCTGCCTATCTTCTGGTTATCTAAAATTGCGACGCCGTTTGTGTTTGCGTTGTCTGCTTCTACGGAAGGTATTCTCAAGTTAATGGGACGTGGTGGCGAAGAAGACAGTGTGACGGAAGATGATATTCATGCACTCGTGAAAGAAGGCTCGGAATCTGGTGTGATTGAACGTGGCGAGCAAGAGATGATTCGCAATATCTTACAGCTTGATGACCGTTTGGTGAGCTCGTTGGTGACGCCACGTCGAGACGTCGACTTTCTGGATATTAGCCAACCGGTTGAGCAGATATTTAAAAAGCTGCGCAGTTCAAAGCATAGTGTGTTTCCATTGTGCCAAGACCACCTCAATAAAGTGGTCGGTACGGTGTCAGCCAAAGCCTTATTGAATCAGGCGGGCAATTTAAACATTCAAGTGATCATGGGGCTATCTCGCTCTCCGATCTATGTTCCTGAATCGATGAAGGCTTTACGTCTACTTGGCTATTTTAAAGAGTCGGGTACAGAGATGGCATTCATTGTTGATGAATATGGCGATGTTCAAGGCCTTGTGACTCATTACGATATCCTAGAGGCGATTGCTGGTGAGTTATCGAACAACCCTAAAGATCTTTGGACAGAGCAAGTGGAAGATGGATTGCTGGTGGATGGATTGATTCCTATCAGTGAACTGAAAAACCGCTTAGAGCTGTCGGATTTTGAGGGTGAAAGCGAGAGCTTCCAAACGTTGAATGGCCTAGTGACTTGGTTAATAGGGCGCTTACCTGATGCCGGTGAAGTTGTTCAATACCAGCAGTGGCAGTTTGAAGTTATCTCTGTTGAGAACAATCGCATTGTGAGTATCAAAGCGACGCAAATAGCCGATGACATAGAAGGCGCAATAGCTAGCGATCCGCCTAATCAGTAAGCGGCGATTGTTCATTGCCTCTTATCTCTTTATTGTTCATTATCACGAAGATTAGGTATGCTTCACCGCATACCTATTTTCGTTTTTATCCTTTGTTTTCTGGAGCTCCCTTTGTCAGACCATCAATTCAGCCCTCAAGATGAAATCTTCATGCGACGCGCCATCGAGGTAGCTAAGCAAGCAGAAAAAGAGGGAGAGGTTCCCGTTGGTGCTGTTCTAGTGAAAGATGGGGAGGTTATCTCTGAAGGATGGAACCGCTCGATTGGCTGCCACGATGCAACCGCACATGCAGAAATCGAAACCTTGCGTAAAGCAGGTCAAGCCTTGGAAAACTATCGCTTACTTGATACCACCTTGTATGTCACCTTAGAACCGTGCCCAATGTGCGCGGGTGCCTTATTACACAGCCGAGTAAAGCGCATTGTGTTTGGTGCTCCAGACTTAAAAGCGGGTGCGGCGGGTACGGTATTGAATCTCTTTGAAAGCCAAGCCTCATACCACTATGCCGATGTTGAGCATGGTTTGTTAGAGGAAGAGTGTCGTGAACAATTACAGGCGTTTTTTAAGCGCCGTAGAAAAGAGATCAAAGAGAAGCGAAAGCTTGAGCGTTTGCAGGAAGAGCAGCGTTTAGAATCTGACAAGGCAAGTAATAAGAATAAGGTCAGTAACAAGAACAAGGTCTGCAACAAAAAATAGCAGCGATCTTTCGGCACTCTCAATCATAAGAGTGCCAAGCAAACTTAGTTGGTCATTACTTTTACTCAGCAATCATCTGCATGAAAGCACGGTTGCGCCAAATGATCTTCTTCTTATTATTTGAAAGCATACGCTTACGACGGTTGGCAGCAACGGTCTTATCAAGGCGTTTCGATTTCAGTTTGTTCTTCATCATTTCAACGATTTCCTATTTGTCGTCTGGCTTTGTAAGTATGACTTCAGTTTTAATTATAGTGGTTATTTGCTTATAAGCTTTGCCACGAACTTAGCGTTGGCTTTCTGAACCACTATCGTGATGGCTAAGAGCTGAATGCAACAGAGCATTATGTCGCTTATGGTGTGACGTTATAAAGTTCGATTGTTACTGCAATATGACACTCTGGATATCGCAGGCGTTTTGTTTGTTTTGGTCATTTATCGTGATGCAATAAAAAAGAGCAATGCTAAATGGCATTGCTCTTTTTCTTTTATTTGGAAGACTCAGCGTCGTTCACTGCGGATTCAGTTTCACTGATTGTTGATTCAGCATTTGATACCTCTAGAGGTGGGATAACTACCAAACCTTCAAGGCTCGCTTCTTCCTCTTTATTACGCTTATTTACATGGCCAATAATGCTCTGATAATAACGGCGAATGTTCTCAACGTAATTCCTTGCTTCATCACCACGCGCATACCCGTAACGAGTTTTGCTGTAGTACTTCTTCTGTCTTAGCAGAGGAAGCCTGTCTTTCACATCACCCCAAGCATCAGGATCACCGCCTTGTGCTTTGGTTAAGCGACGAGCATCCATCATGTGCCCGTAACCTACGTTATATGAGGCAAGCGCAAACCAGATCTTTTCATGCTGAGTGATTGAGTCGGGCACTCGATTCACGATACGACGTAAATATTCAACACCGCCTTGTACCGACTGTTTCGGGTCGAGACGATTGGTTACACCAACGCTCTTCGCAGTAGGCAGTGTCAGCATCATCATGCCTCGAACACCGGTTGGAGAGCGTGCAACAGGATTCCAGTGTGACTCTTGGTATGCTAAAGCGGCAATCAAGCGCCAGTCAAATTCTTGAGAATATTTCTGAAATAGTGGCGACCATTTTGGCAGCTTGCTATCCAATGCACGGATAAATGCACGAGTATCAACGTAATCAAAAGTGCCGATATGGCCGATGTATTTTTCTTCTAGTGAAGCCAGTTCACCAGACTGTTTTAGGTTACCAAAGAACTCAATCAGTAATGCATAAAGGCTTTCATCTTCAGATTTCTGTAAATACCAAGAGATAGGTTGATCTTCTGTCAGTTCAAAAGCTAAGGCTACGTCTGGGTATAAACGTTGTGCGAGTGACAGCTCAATCGAGTCCGCAACAGTAAACAAGCGTTCACCAGTCGACACTTCTTTTAGCAGGTCATTGATGTCAGCATTACCTATTGCATCGTAGATAAAGTCATCGTGCTTGTTCTGGATCTGTTTTAGTGTTGGCTCAAAATGTGAGTCCTTCACTACCACCAAAGATGGCGTCAATGTTTCGGTAGATGCCGTTTCTTCTGATTCAGTTTGTGCTTTTACGAAATCAGCTTGACGCTTATTCTCGAACTTGATCAGTTGTTGAAGGTTTCTTGGGCGCCACTGTCCTTTTTTATACACCACTTGCTGGCTTACATAGTAATAGGCGGGCGCAGCGCGATAAGCGCGTGTCAGGTTATTGTTTTGCGTTAACCCTGTCGCGATAAGATCGATCTCGCCTTTCTTTAAGGCTGGAAAGAGGCCGGATAAACGGTAAGCGGGTTTAATCTCAAGCTGGACACCAAGCTCCTGCGCAAATTCACGAGCTAACTCGTAATCCAAACCAGCAGGGCCATCGGGACCAATGTAATAAGAGAGTTGGTTATTTAGGGTGCCGACGCGAAGAACGCCTCGCTCTCGTATCTGCTCAAGGACACTTTTAGGTTCTGACTCAATCTGGCATCCAGCTAACCCAACTAGGGCAATGGCAAGCAGAAGGAACTTAGACGAAAAGATGAGCGTAAATTTAGGCATCAAAATGAAATCTCGAAAAGTGGAAGCCCCTTTATACCAAACCCCGCAAGGCTGGCAAAGCAGGTTTATTTAAACAGTTGTAAAAGTGCTGATAAATGCAGCAAAAGTACCATTTACGCATAAAGATAAAAAAAATCACGCAAACGGTTGCTTTTGGTGTTACGTCACAAAAAGAAATGCTTTATAATGCGCTCGCATTGAAGAGGTGGAATCGGCATAGGTTTGGCAACCTTCGGGAATAGCTTCGAAGAAAACAGTTAGGTTGTTCCTGTAACCCACTGAATTTATTCCAATACTACCTTAATCAACTGCATAAGAGACCTAAGCACATGAGAATTTTGCGTGGCTCCCCAGCTCTATCTGAGTTTCGTGTTAACAAGCTTTTAGAGCTTTGTCGTGAATTAAGCTTACCTGTAACAGGTATTTACGCTGAGTTTGCCCACTTTGCTGATCTAACGGCAGACCTAGATGAGTCTGAAGTTGAGAAGCTAGAAAAGCTACTGACTTACGGTCCAACGATTGAAGAGCATGAACCTGAAGGTTTACTGCTGCTTGCAACGCCACGCCCGGGCACTATCTCGCCTTGGTCTTCAAAATCAACAGATATCGCACACAACTGTGGACTGGCTAAAGTGTCACGTCTAGAGCGCGGTACTGCTTTCTACATTGAAACCTCTGCCGAACTTTCTGAGCTTCAACTTGTTGAGCTGAAAGCAATCCTGCACGACCGTATGATGGAAGTGGTTTTCACTGACTTCGAATCAGCGGCGGCACTATTTACCGTGGCTGAGCCTGCTCCTTATGCGGAAGTTGACCTATTAACTGGCGGACGTAAAGCGCTTGAAAAAGCAAACGTTACCCTAGGTCTTGCACTTGCAGAAGATGAGATCGATTACCTTCTTGAAAGCTTCACCGAGAAGTTAGGTCGTAACCCGACTGACATCGAACTAATGATGTTTGCACAAGCGAACTCAGAGCACTGTCGTCACAAGATCTTTAACGCTGATTGGACTATCGATGGCGTTAAGCAAGAAAAATCATTGTTCAAGATGATTAAGAACACCTTTGAAACGACACCAGAGCACGTTCTGTCTGCTTATAAAGATAACGCAGCGGTAATGACAGGTTCTGAAGTGGGTCGTTTCTTCCCAGATCCAGAAACTCGCCAGTACAACTACCACCAAGAAAAAACACACATCTTGATGAAAGTTGAAACGCACAACCACCCAACGGCAATCTCTCCATGGCCGGGCGCATCAACAGGTTCAGGCGGTGAAATCCGCGATGAAGGCGCAACTGGTATTGGTGGTAAGCCAAAAGCAGGTCTGGTTGCTTTCTCTGTATCTAACCTGAAAATTCCGAACTTCGTTCAACCTTGGGAAACTGACTTTGGTAAGCCGAGCCGTATCGTTACTGCTTTGGATATCATGCTTGAAGGTCCTCTTGGTGGCGCAGCATTCAACAACGAATTTGGTCGTCCAAACCTATTAGGTTACTTCCGTACTTACGAAGAGAAAGTAAACTCTCACGCAGGTGAAGAAGTTCGTGGTTACCACAAGCCAATCATGCTGGCTGGTGGTCTAGGTAACATTCGTGATGATCATGTTCAGAAGAAAGAGATCCCAGTAGGTGCAAGTCTAATCGTTCTTGGCGGTCCAGCAATGAACATTGGCCTTGGTGGTGGCGCTGCATCTTCAATGGATTCGGGTTCTTCTTCTGAAGACCTGGATTTTGCTTCTGTACAACGTGAAAACCCAGAGATGGAGCGTCGTTGTCAGGAAGTTATCGACCGTTGTTGGCAGCTTGGTGATGCGAACCCAATCGCATTTATCCACGATGTGGGCGCGGGCGGTATCTCGAATGCTCTTCCTGAGCTAGTAGACGACGGCGAGCGTGGCGGTATCTTTAATCTACGTGACGTGCCAAACGATGAGCCGGGCATGAGCCCACTTGAGATCTGGTGTAACGAATCTCAAGAGCGTTATGTAATGGCGGTTGCTGATAAAGACATGGCAACATTCGATGCGATTTGTAAGCGTGAACGTGCACCTTACGCGGTGGTTGGTAAAGCAACAGAAGAACGTGATCTGAAATTAGAAGATTCACACTTCGACAACACGCCAATCGATATGCCTATGGACATCCTATTAGGTAAAACGCCTAAGATGCACCGTGACGCGAAAACGCTAAAAGCAAACAACCCAGCGATTGACCGTTCTGGTATCGAACTAAACGAAGCGGTTGACCGTATTCTTCGCCTACCAACAGTGGCAGAGAAAACATTCCTTATCACTATCGGTGACCGCTCGGTAACAGGCCTTGTAGCTCGTGACCAAATGGTTGGCCCATGGCAGGTTCCTGTAGCAAACTGCGCAGTAACAGCAGCAAGCTACGACTCTTACCATGGTGAGGCGATGTCTCTTGGTGAGCGTACGCCAGTAGCACTTTTAGACTTTGGCGCGTCAGCTCGCCTAGCGGTTGGTGAAGCAATCACTAACATCGCAGCGACGAACATCGGCGATATCAAACACATTAAATTATCAGCTAACTGGATGTCTCCAGCAGGTCACCCAGGTGAAGATGCAGGTCTTTACGAAGCGGTTAAAGCGGTTGGTGAAGAGCTATGTCCGGCTCTGGGTCTAACTATCCCTGTGGGTAAAGACTCAATGTCGATGAAGACTAAGTGGGAAGAGAACGGCGAGCAGAAAGAAGTAACGTCTCCGCTATCTCTTGTTATCACTGCATTTGCACGTGTTGAAGATGTTCGTAAGACGATTACGCCTCAGCTTCGCACTGACAAGGGTAATACAAGCCTAGTTCTTATCGACTTAGGTAACGGCAAAAACCGTCTTGGTGCAACGGCACTAGCGCAAGTTTACAAGCAGCTTGGTGATAAGCCAGCAGACGTAGACAATGCAGCACAATTAAAAGGTTTCTACGAAGGCGTTCAAGCACTTGTAGCAAACGACCAAGTTGTCGCTTACCACGATAAAGGCGATGGCGGTCTGTTCGTAACGCTAGCTGAAATGGCGTTCGCAGGTCACTGTGGTGTTAATGCAAACATTGAAGCTTTAGGTGAAGACACACTAGCTGCACTATTTAACGAAGAGCTAGGTGCGGTAATCCAAGTTCGTAACGACGACCTAGACGGAGTTCTTTCTACTCTTGCAGCAAATGGTCTAGAAGCGTGTTCACACGTAATCGGTTCTGTTGAAGCATCTGATGAGCTAGTGATTAAGTCTGGCGAGTCTGTAGTGATTGAGCGTAACCGTACTGAACTACGTACTATTTGGGCTGAAACTACGCACAAGATGCAAGGTCTACGTGATAACCCAATCTGTGCAGACCAAGAACATGAAGCGAAGAAAGACAACTCAGACCCAGGTCTGAACGTGAAACTAAGCTTTGACGTAAACGAAGACATTGCTGCTCCTTACATCAACACGGGCGCTAAGCCTAAAATGGCGATTCTACGTGAGCAGGGTGTTAACTCTCACGTTGAAATGGCAGCCGCATTTGACCGTGCAGGCTTCGAAGCAACTGACATTCACATGAGCGACATCCTAACGGGTCAAGCGGTACTTGAAGAGTACAACGGCCTTGTGGCTTGTGGTGGTTTCTCTTACGGTGATGTACTGGGCGCTGGTGAAGGTTGGGCTAAGTCGGTTCTGTTTAACGACTCTACGCGTGACCAGTTTGAGAACTTCTTCAAGCGTGAAGATACCTTCTCTCTAGGTGTGTGTAACGGTTGTCAGATGCTATCTAACCTGCGCGAGCTAATCCCTGGTGCTGAGTACTGGCCACGTTTCGTTCGCAACGAATCTGAGCGTTTTGAAGCACGTTTCAGCCTCGTTGAAGTTCAGAAGTCAGATTCTGTGTTCTTCAACGGTATGGAAGGCTCTCGTATGCCAATCGCTGTTTCTCATGGTGAAGGCCGCGTAGAAGTGCGTGATAACGACCACCTAAACGCGATTGAAAACTCAGGTACAGTTGCCCTACGTTACGTTGACAACAACGGTAACCAAACGCAGCAATACCCGAACAACCCGAACGGTTCGCCAAACGCTATCACTGGTTTAACAACGACGGATGGCCGTGTGACTATCATGATGCCTCACCCAGAGCGTGTATTCCGTACGGTTGCAAACTCTTGGTCTCCAGAAGGTTGGGGCGAGAACGGCGCTTGGATGCGTATGTTCCAAAACGCACGTAAGAATGTGGGTTAATCACTTTCTTACAGGCCGCATTAATCTAGGCTAGGTTAAGCAAAAACGAAAAGCGCAGATCGAAAGGTCTGCGCTTTTTTATTGGCAACTCTTCCGGAACCAGAGCGAAACAAATTAGGTTTGCAGTTTGCTGTTCTAAAAATCTCCACTACGCTAAATGTTATGGAATCAATTTGTTAGGCCATCATTTCTTGTGTTCATACAAGAACAATTCAATTTGGCCGTTCAAAAACTGAATCAATCATCGTGGCATAAGAGGGATCTATGAAAACAACAATCACAAAAGCAGTTGCAGTGGCAGCGATTGTCATGTCGTTAGCTGGGTGTGTCGGTAGTAATGCCGTTACTGGTAAATTAATGAAGTTCAACGTTGAGGTTGTAGATAACCGTTACGCTCGTGCAGGGGTCAACTTCTTGCTTGCTCCAGTTTACGCTTTAACATTCGCAGCCGATTACATCGTATTTAACTCGATCGAATTCTGGGCAGGGAAAAACCCACTGACTGGCGCGCCTCATATATTCGATAGTAAAGTCGATACTATGATTGATGTGAACGATAGCCTTGACGATTCACTGAAAGATGCACCACTTGGGTTCAATAATCGCCATATTGAATGGGGTGAGATGCAACAGATCGATGAGAACACCATTCAAATGGACATCACCTATAACGATGGCCAGAAGGCTGTTCTGACGGGGGTTCGTGATGGTGACAAGGTCAGTTACTACATGGATGGAACATTGGTTTCAGAGACTTCTATTCAGGCTCTTGAGCAGCTAGCAGCCGAGAAAGCGTAATGCTTTCAGTTTGATATAGATAAAAGAAAAGCCGCTGGATTTAACCCCAGCGGCTTCGTATTTTCTAGCATCTAGCATCTAGCATCTA